>JAECRX010000058.1 GCA_016292335.1 Candidatus Sifarchaeum subterraneum
AATATTTACAAAAGTCAGCAGCATGTAAATCGATCTCTTTCGGAATAGCATCCACTAATAAAACACCGTATTTATTTTCTTGTAAAATTCTTTTCTGCAATCAACTTAGTAAATCAACTTTGGATACTCGTTGATTTTTAAGAGTTATTAATAAGAGTTCAATCAAGATATCTTGAGTCTAAATAAAGCAGAGGGATCTTTCCGGTCTGGAAAAAAAAGGAAGTTTCGGCTGATGCTTGTTCATTATCTTTTTTAAGCGGTATAACCACTTTTAAAGAAGAAGAGCACTCAAATGGATGATGGAATGCCTCTTGGTGTGTTATTTGTGATAAAATAAATCTATTGTCATTGATCTAAGGGCAGGGTGTCCAAATTCATGTGTAAAAAAAAAGAAGGGGAATTTTATTTAACTTTCCGATTTATGGTGTTGGATGTTGGGAGGGAATAATTACTGGAACAAGCAATTCAAAGATTACTCTGATTTTACTATGATTTTAATGTTCCGTTCTTTGTTTGTATTTAACTCATCGAATCCTTTTTCGACGATTTCATCAAGTGTGATTCTCCCTGTGATCATCGGATCTGCTTGGATTCTACCATCTGCTAGCAGAGCAATAGTTGCAGGATATTCACCAGCGTATGCAATAGAACCTACGATTTGCTTTTCAAAGAACACTACCTCGTTGAAGTGAAACGGCCCGGGCTCCTCAAAGATTCCCATGATTACAGCTGTGCCGCCCTTCTTCACCAATTCAACAGCCTGCTTACCTGTTGCTGGTGTTCCAATAGCCTCAATAGTAACATCTGGTCCAATTCCATCTGTCATATCATAGATTTCTTTTTTAACATCAACTTCAGTGGGGTCCAATACTGCTGTGGCACCAAGGTTCTTTGCAAACTCTTTTCTTGCTGCAGCTAATTCAGTGACAAAAACCTGTCTAGCTCCTGCAGCTCTTGCAGCTTGCAGGCAAGAAAGGCCAATCGGTCCAGCACCAAGGACCGCGACAGTTTCTCCTTCCAGGATACGGCCTCGTCTTACGGCATGCACAGCGCAGCTAATTGCCTCAACTAGGGCTCCTGCTTCATCTGAAACTTCATCGGGAAGTTTGTAGCACATATATTCCCATACATTCATATATTTGGTTAAAGATCCGTTTCTATGAAGTCCATTGAAGCCAAGCTGGTCACAACGATTATATCGCCCTTCCCTGCAAGCCGGGCAAGTCCAGTCAACTTCGCATGCATCCGCCGCTACTCTATCTCCAACTTTAAATTTAGTGACGCCTTCTCCGACCTCGACGACTTTGCCGCTAAATTCATGTCCTAGAATTACTGGAGCTTTTAGTCCAGAAAGTGGGTGTGGTGTTTCGACTGGAATAAAGATGGGTCCAGCATTGTATTCGTGTAAGTCCGATCCGCAGATTCCAGTCCACAGGATTTCTAATTTAAGTTCTCCAGGTCTGAGAGGTGGAGGTTCTGGGACGTCTTCAATTCTTATATCTTTTGCACCATGCCAACGTACTGCTTTCAAACTTCTTCACCTTTTCCTCAAAAATGTTTCAAATATATTCTTTAAGATCCCCCAGTTTTCTTTATGAATTAAAATAAGTTATAGGGGGTGGCGTACTCTCCACCTTTGTTCTATATAAGCTTTTGGGGATACTTATATGTTATCATTTTCAATTGTTTCTACTTTTTAGATGCAAAATTAGAGAAGTAAAGAATTTTGCAAATACCCAGCGTGTTTTTCTTCGAAATTTCATCATTGCAAAGGAGTAAAGTGTTTTTCTTTGATAAATCGTGGAAAGTGTCAATCTGTAGCAATCATTACTTCCGTAGACTTTATAACAGCAAACACTTTGTCTCCGACTTTCACGTTTAGTTCATCTACAGCCTCTCTGGTAATAACGGCAGTGATCGTTGCA
The DNA here is from genome assembly GCA_016292335.1 of Candidatus Sifarchaeum subterraneum. Classification (GTDB taxonomy): domain Archaea; phylum Asgardarchaeota; class Sifarchaeia; order Sifarchaeales; family Sifarchaeaceae; genus Sifarchaeum; species Sifarchaeum subterraneum. The sequence goes on from JAECRX010000058.1 coordinate 1,926, forward strand.
GGCAAAGTCACTTCAATTTTGACTTTTGCAATTACCTTATCTTTTTGCAGATCTACAACTTCTCCTTCAATTTTATTTCTTGCACTAATTTTCAATCCTAAAGCCTCCCAAAGGTCTTCATCCATAACAGCATCTTTCATATATGTTTCAATTCTATTGTAATATCTCAAAAGTTCCTTTCCAACTTCTGAAAGTTCTGTACCTCCCTTCTTGAGCCCCCCACGATGTTTTATGACAACAGGATGTCCTAATCGCTCTCCTATCTTTTTTAAAAGTCCCCAACCATATCTATATGAGATTTTTTTGGTTCCACGACTTTCAGAAGACACTTTCTTAATAGCTTCTTGAATAGACCCATACCTTGCAATCTTTTCAAGAAGCAGAGCCCCTCCTTTTCCTAAAATCGGTTTTCCATTGTGTTCGAACCAAAGTCGAAACTTTGGGGCCAAAATTTTCCTTATCGAAATGTATGCCAAGCCTCCTTTAAAATAAATGCGTTTTAAGATGTAAGTGTTAAAAGAAATGACCAATGTTTATTGGCTAAATAAATCGAAGGGATAAATATCAATTACACCTAAATATAAATGTTTAATAGACCAGTTTTCCCTCAATAAAAGCTTTTGTTAGTTCTTCTCTCGGTTCATGAAAAATCGCATCAACGGACCCAACTTCGATTAATTTTCCATCAAATAAGAAAGCTACCTTATTGCCAAGGCGTTCGGCTTGGAACATATTATGTGTAGCCATTATCACAGTCATTTTTCGCTCATAGTTAATGCTTTGAATTACATCTTCGAGTATGGCAACATTTGTGGGGTCCAGGTTGGCTGTGGGTTCATCTAGAAGTAGCAGTTTGGGTTCAGTTACGATTGTTCTAGCAAGAGCAATCTTTTGAACTTCTCCTCCTGATAGAGATTTAGCTTCCCTTTTTTCAATATTTTCGATATGTGATAGTCCAACTAATTTTATTGCGTCCTTAACTTTTCTTTCGACCACCTCTTTTTCTATATTTCGTAAATTTAAACCATATGCGATATTTTTGTAGACATCAGTTTTAAAAACAACTGGCTTTTGGAATACTAATCCCATTCTTCTGCGAATTGCCACCTTTTCTTGTTCAGAAAGTAAATTGAGATTTATCCCATCATAATGAATACTTCCGAAAGTGGGTGTGTCAAGCATGTCTATAAGATGTAATAAAGTTGTTTTACCAGCTCCAGTGGGTCCTATTATTGTGAAAATTTCTCCTTTTTCAACGTTAAAGGATATACCATCAATAGCTTTTACTGAATTGTATTCCTTCGACAAATTTCGAATTTCAACATGAGGCATTATCTTCTTCCCACTTGAAGGCGAGTAAGAAAAATATTGACAGTAAATGCCAATGAGATGAGAATGATTCCCAAGGCAATTGCAATTCCAAATTCTCCCTGGCGCGTTTGAAGAACTATTGCGGTTGTGAGAGCTCTTGTATGAAAGCGAATATTTCCGCCAACGATCATGATACTCCCAACCTCTGATATTGCTTGTCCAAATGCCACAATTACTGCTGCTAAAATGCTTAGTCTGGCCTCACTTAATATAGTCCACCATAATTGTGATTCCGTTGCTCCCAAAGAGGTTGCAGTATCTCTAACTTCTTTTTCAACGCTGGCGACTGCAGCCATGGTTATTCCAATGATAATTGGTAGGGTAAGCACAAATTGAGACAGAATCATTGCAGTTGGTGTATACAACAACCCCAGCAAGCCAAGTGGGCCACTACGAGAAAGTGTCAAAAAGACCAGTAAACCAATGACAACAGGGGGTAAGCCCATGCAGGTGTTTATAAAAATAGTAGTAACCCTTTTCCCAAAGTACTCTCCTTTGAGCCCTAAAAAAGCTCCAATAGGGATTCCGACCAAAGAAGAAAATATAACGGCAGTACCTGAAACTCTTAGTGACAAAATCATGATGCCAATTACTTCGGGATCGGTCGACCCTAGTAGCCAAATAGCTTCGATCAACCCCTCCAAAATTGGATCCAATCATACCACTCTCTTTTCTCGATTTTATTAAAAAAGAAGGAGAACAGTTTTTCGACTCACTTGATTCACTTGTTTTTTGAAGAATAATTAGTTTTTAAAGTTCTCTGTCCTCCTCTTCATTGATTGTAGTGTTAATCTATTTTTCATTTGGCTTATCTGAAGGCGGTTGGTTGTAGCTTTTCCTAGCGTCAATGATGACAACAATGATGAGTTGAGATGGGAGTAAATACTGTCCCATAGTTTCCGCTTATAGGCCCCCAATATGCCAGTTCCTCAGCTTGTGTTGGACAACCAGTTATTGATGCGCATTTTCCATATAGAGGATGGAAGAGTTGTTCGCCACCTTTTTTGAAGTTAGCGATTATATTCTGCCCTTCTTTTGAAACCAAGAAAGCAGCGAAATTCACTGCCATTTGGTAGTTAACATTTGGGAACTTATCAGGATTTACGGAAATTACACCATATGGGTTTAATAATATCTGATCCCCTTCGGTTAGTACAGTTAAAGTCATGCCAGATTTAAGTGCCAGCCATGTTCCACGGTCGACAAGTGTATATGCTTGTTTTTGGTCGGTTAAACGTAATGTATCGCCCATTCCTTGCCCAGCTTCCAAATACCAGGACTTTCCTACGGGTGATATACCTGCTTTTGTCCAAATAGCCATTTCCTTTTTATGAGTGCCTGAATTATCCCCTCGTGAGATAAAGGTTGCTTTCCCTTGATCTCCTGCCTGTGAAATTTTTTTTAACGCAGATGTAGCACTAGTCATTCCAGAAATAGTTGATGGATCGGATGATGGACCCACTATGATAAAGTCATTATACATCACGCATACGCGGTGTACTCCATTTCCATCTGCAACAAATTTATCTTCTGCGGTTCTAGCGTGTACTAGAATTATATCTGCATCTCCACGGGCAGCAGTCGCTATTGCTTGGCCTGTACCAACTGAAATTATTTGAACAGAGGCATGATATTTGGACTGAAATGCAGGAACCAGTTGATCAAGTAACCCAGAGTCATATGTGCTTGTTGTAGTGGCCAGTATTAGACGTTCTCTTGTTGCTTCCCAGAAAGCGAAGCCAACGCCCACAGAACCTAGAACAATGATACCTATAAGTATTAATACCTTTGTTCTCGTTAGTCCCTGTAGCAATGACATTTTTTGCACTTTATATGTTTTTTCATGCATATAGGTCGATATGTTTCTTTGTGCATATAAAAACTTTTTGGTCTTCACACAATTAAATAAAGTAAAAGAATTTCATTCTTCAAAATAAGAAAACCGAATCTTAGACATTAACAAAATTAAAAAAGAACATAAGAATACCCTCATACCTAAATACAAGGATAAAGCAACATTTGAAAATATTGAAATACGTTCTCCTTGAGATTCATATTAAGTTTAAAGAGGAGTGAACTACCCCGTCCTTTCGGAGGGGGCTTCCTGATTCATCCATCTCCCAACGGAGCATGTCCAACAGGCTCTGCGGGCAGTTCCTGCCCTGATTTAGAATATGATTTCAATATATTAATTGCTGCATTGATATCTCTATCTATTATGAGTCCACAGTGAGAACATCTATGAATTCGGGTCGAAAGTTTTTTCGGAACGACATTCCCACATTCACTACACCGCTGGGTTGTTCCTTTAGGATCGACAAGTTCTACCCAAGTACCAGCTTCCTCCGCTTTGTATCGGGTAAAACGTATCAACTGTCCCCAACCCGCGTCGTTGATGGATTTGGCGAGTTTATGGTTCTTGACCATATTTGTGATATTCA
>JAECRX010000059.1 GCA_016292335.1 Candidatus Sifarchaeum subterraneum
AAGTTCTATTGGTTATACAACTCCGCACCTCCCCTGGTATAACATTGGACTAGTTTATTCCGATTTAGGCGACCACGACAAAGCAATTGAATCCTATGAAAAAGCAATTGAATTGAAACCGGACTATGCACTGGCATGGAACAATTTGGGCTTTGTTTATGGAGAGATTGGCGATAATGACAAAGCTCTTGAGTGTTATAAAAAAGCTGTAGAATTTGATCCTGAATACGCACTTGCGTGGAACAATCTGGGTTTAACTTATGGAGACATGAACAAATACTCAAAAGCCGTGGAATGTTTTAAGAAAGCTGTGGAAGTCAACCCAAACTATGCCGATGCTTGGAACAACATGGGAAACGCATACTACGATTTAGATGAGTATAATCTTGCACTTGAATGCTATGAAAAGGCTTCAAGTTTTCCCGATTACATAAACTTACATTTTTCATGGTATAACAAGGGTCTTGTATATGAACGATTAGATAATGATTCTAAGGCTATCGAATGCTATGAAAAGGCAATTGAGATTAAGCCTGACTACATGAATGCACTGACTAGTTTGGCTGATCTCCACTCTAGATTATCCGATTATTCTCAGGCAATTACTATTCGTGAAAAAATTGTTGGAATACTCCCTGATAATGCATACGCATGGTATGACTTGGCTGAAGCTTGCAGACTCAATGGTGAATATGATAAGGCTGTTGATGGTTACAAAGAAGCAGTAGAAATAGATCCGGATGTTGATTATTTTTGGAATGATATGGGAGTTGCTTACAACAATCTAGGTGAAGATCGAAAAGCACTTGCATCATATAAAAAGGCAGTAGAAGTAAATCCCGACTACGCATTGGGTTGGAACAATCTCGGGCTCACTTATGGTGATTTGGGAGAAAAATCCAAAGCCGCTGAAGCGTATAAGAAGGCATTAGATATCGATCCCGACTATGCAGACGCTTGGAACAATCTTGGAAATATACACTATGATCTCGGAGAAAACAATCTTGCACTGGAATGTTACGATAAGGCTACGAGTTATGAGGATTATCCAAGTTTACATTATCCTTGGTTTAATAAAGGTCTGATTTATGAAAGACTAGGTGAAACTTCCAAGGCCGCTGAATCCTATCTAAAAGCTGCAGAAGTCAATGAAAATTATGCATTAGCCTGGTATAATGCGGGACGTATCTTCAAACGGCTTGATGATTACAAACGGGCGGAAGAGTATTTCTTCAAGGCATTAGAACTTGATCCTAGCTATGAGCAGGATATTCGAAATCAAGGGGTTTCTCCTGAAGAAATCTGGGGTAAAAAACTATTAGAAAGATTCAATTCGAAGGACTTTTATCTGGCATCCCTAGAAAAAGAGGATTGAATTTTCAGAATGGGCTAAATAAGTAGCTCTATCTTGTAACCCATAACCTGCACATTTTTCACATTGTAAACAATATTGAGATTGGTTTCTTTGCAAACGTACATATGATATATTCATCATTCAAATTGGTAAAAACCCAAATTTCAAGTTGGTTTATTATTTCAAAATTTTACATTTTTATTCTACATTGCATTCAAGAGAAAAAAGTGACCAAAACATGAAATCCACCATGAAAAATCAAAATAAAACTATATTAAAGGTCATTGTAAAACCCAGGTCCACGGAAACAAAGATTTTGGAAATAGATGAGGAAAAAATAAAGTTTGGAGTGAAAGCTGTTCCAAGAAAAGGAAAAGCCAATAAGGAACTGGTAAAAGCAATTGCGGAACTTTTAAAAATTCCGACAAGCAAAGTGGAAATTATCAAAGGACATAAAACTCACGAAAAACTTGTAATGATCCAAAATATTTCGAAAGAAGAGGTTTTTGATAAGTTTAAAATGTCACTGGAGAACAGTAGAATTAATCCATGAGTTCTAAAACTAGCTCGATAAGGTCGACTACACCAATTTTTTTCTCGTATTTAAGAGATGCTTCAAGTAAATTCATGTCACAAGCGGGGCAAAGTGATGAAATGGTTTGAACCCCAATACTTTCAGCTTCTTTCAATCGATTAAGTGCTATTTCTAATGATAAATCTGGATTTACTACTTTAAAACCTCCCCCACCACCACAACAATGAGAACTCTCTTTATTATAGGGCATTTCCACGAATTTCAAGCTGGGAATATTTTCTAAAATTTTTCTGGGGGCTTCATAAACACCACAGTATCTTCCTAGTTCGCAAGGGTCATGATAAGTGATACTTTTTGAACTTTTCTTAAAAGAAATTTTTCTGTTGTCAATTAAATCCATAATGAATTCAGAAGCATGTTTGACTTCAAAATCCATTTTTTCGCCCAACAAGATAGGATATTCTTGTTTGAAAGTTTTATAACAGCCAGGACATGAAGTTACCACTAAATCTGCACCTTTTTTCAATATATTCGTAACATTTTGTAGGGCAAGCTTTTTAGCAGTTGAATTATCCCCTAAAAGCAAGTATGGATTTCCACAACAAATTTCATCTTCCCCGAGTATTGTAAAATCAATATCTGCTTTATTAAGAATTTGAACAAAAGATCTAGCAGTTTTACCTGGTTTTCCAAGGATTGAGGAAATACAACCCACAAAATATAGTATTTTCGCATCTTTTTTTATGTTAAAATTAGTTTGACCTTCCATCCAGATGTTTCTGTCTTCTTTTGGAAAGTTGAATATATTCCCTGTTTCATCTATATCTCTTGAGAAGAATTTCACGACTGGAGATGGTATAGAAAGTTCAGAGTTTACAAAATGAGTTCTCATTTCCTTTAAAATGTGTGTTGTATCAAGACCACTAGGACAAACAACCTTGCAATGACCGCACAAAAGACAATCATAAATTCTGTCCACAAAATATTGTGAGTTCTCTTGAGCGAGAAGGTTATTTAAATAGGCATCAATTGTAACCATTTTACCTCTAGCGCTATATGTTTCATATCCTTTAAAAGGTAGTATAGGACAAACAGAGCGACATTTTCCACATCTTACACAGGCCAATAACTTTTTTTTGTCAAAATTAGGCATGATCATTTTTTTTCCTTTATCCATTTTGTTTTATGGAGAATCAATGATGATTTCAGTTGTTGTTTTATTTTTTCCTTTTGATAGACTTAACTGTTTTTCTCAAAATCGATGAAAAATTAAATATTGATAAATTTTTTGATTCTCTTGAACTTGTCTACCAATTCAAAAATGAGATTTTTCCAATTTTAATGATAAAGCGAAAAAGTGAAAATTTTGTTGTTTTTAGAAATAAGTGTTACAAAATACCCGTGAGAAATATTTCTGTTCTAGATCAGTCTCAGATTTCGATGGCAATTTAACGGTTCATTTTTTCATAATTCGAACTTAGGTTTATATAATTTGATGCCCCTTATTTTCTATGAAAAAATCTGACTTATTTTCTCATGAGAAGTCTAAGAGGTACAAAAAGATGAGCTCTAACAACAGCAAACCACCATCACCACCACCCGAGGAACCCCCACCAATTATCCCCTTTCCACTGCCTGAACCAGCAGTTCCTCCTACTGAAACACCTCCAGTTCCAATAACGGAATATGTGCCCATTAAGGATTATCTCTGTGAAGACGAAAAAGTGGTTCGTGTTTTCAATACAAAGCCATTCCGTGTATTTACCACTAATCTCAGAGTTTTTCTTTACAAAAAGTCACCTGGATTAAAACAGGTGGTGGAAATAGGTCATAAACATATCGCAGGGACAGAGCTTGTAACCCACATTCCGTTAAAATGGTTTGTTTCAGCGGGCATTGTCGTAGTTATTGCTGGACTTTATTATACAACAGATTACTTTGGTATAGCTGCACTTCTATCACCCTTTATCGTCCTATGGCAATTGCTCCTGCTTATTTCTGCCGTCGTAGCACTAGCTGGTTTTTTTCAAATAAAATCAATGTTTGCAGTATTTGCAGATGGTCCAATGCCCCCGTATTTGATTGAAGCGAGAGGATTTGCAGGGTTAGAAGAATTCCTTCAGCTAATCAGAATTTACGATCGCAAATACTAACTTTAGATTAAAAAGAAATATGTAGGGTTCCCCTAGGTTTCAAAAAGATCCAGATTTACTTCTCCAAATAGATTACGAATATCACTTTTTGAAAAAGGGTTCACGCAAGTCAACTGCAGCCAAAAATAGATTTTTCAAAACTTTGTCAGAAGCCCCAGCTCTTAAAGGCGATATTATATCCACGAGGTTATCGCAGCGATACAAACACGGCTTCAACTTTCCATCACTCGTAAGTCTAATTCTGGAACAATTAGCACAAAACTCCGTATTGTGCATTGGCCTCACAATTTCAACCTCAGACCCATTGTTCAGAAAGTATTTCCTTCTTTTGTGCATTTTTCTGACTGCAATTTTATTTGCTAAATTCCTAAGATAATCTTCTATAACATCTATATTTGTATGCAACTGTCGATATTTTTCTAGTTCACAACCCAATGAAACTAATTCAATAAGTTGTAAAATAGCACCTTTTTCTGCGGAGAAAGAAAGTAATTCGGGAACATCTTCCTCGTTGATATTTTTTAATAAGACAGTGTTTATTTTTATGGGATTTAAACCAACTGCACGCGCAGATTCAATACCCTCTAAGGCTTTATCCAATTTATCTTTACCAGTTATTTGTTTAAATTTTTGAGGATCAAGAGTATCCATGCTAATGTTTACTCTATCTAAACCAACGGATTTTAAGTCCTTAGCGTATTCCGCTAGTAATAATCCATTTGTAACCAATGAGATATCCTCTATCCCCTTAACCTTTGAAATAGCACTGACAATTTCAAGAATATCATTCCTTAAAAGTGGTTCTCCTCCTGTTATTTTGACTTTATGAATTCCGAATTCTGAAGCAATTTGGATGATTTTGTGGATTTCAGCAGGGGATAAAGTTTGTTGAGTAGAACCTATTTCTCCTTCTCTATGGCAATAAATACAGTTTAAATTACAGTTTTGTGTCACAGAGATCCTGAGATCATATAATTGCCTTCCAAATCTATCAATTATTGGTTTCATTCTGAATTCACGCTGAAAATTAATTATCCGAATTTTTTAATAAGTTATGCAAATCAATCTCATTTTTTTAATATGGACTATCAACTAGGGAATGAATTTTGTCTTTAAAAATTATATTAAAATAAGTTTCTGAGTATCAGTAGTATTTCCTTCAAAAACTTGTGAACAGGAAAATATCGAAAGAGAAACACCTTTTAAGGAATGTATTAAAGTAAAATGAGACTGGAGTAAAAAATGAAAAGCGGAAATAAACTAGCATTTTATTGACTCAATATCACAAATAGGTCTGAAAGGCTCTGTTTTCAAGTGGAAGAAAATTCTAATTTTTTCGAAAAGTCTATGGAGATTTAAAATGTAACGTCTCCTCCAGCCAAAGAGATTTTTATGAAGGGCTTCGAGACTACCAAAGAAATAAGTGAGGAAGGTCTTAGATAGGTTCCATTTTTTGAAACGACGGGATGATGTGTAGACAACTTCTCGTAAAATTCGAACTTTGCCATAGTTCATCGCTCTAACGCCTAGATCAATATCTTCGCACATTTTTACAGAGGGATCGAATCCGTTAATTTTTCTAAATATTGATGTACGTATGAACGCTGTGGGGCCACATGTAACTCCAAACCCCAATCTTGAGTAGATCCAAGCTGAGGAAAAGGACAAAAGGGACATAATAAACATTCGAATGTTGCCATCATAAAAGAGAACAAAGACGGTGCCTGCCACTAAATCCTTGTCTTCCTGTATTTTTGAGACTATTTTTTCTACTAGATTTGGTGGCAGATATGAATCGGCATCTACAAAAAATAAGATGTCCCCTTTTGCGTATTTCGCCCCTAAATTTCTACCAAAGGCAGGCCCTTTCTTTGGACCATGAACTATTTTTGCTTTGTTTTTTCTCGCTATTGGAACTGTCTTATCAGTAGATTTGGAGTCTGAAATGATAATTTCTATGTTTTTGTGTGTTTGATTTTTGATTGAGTCAAGGCATGTTTGTAATCTTTTTTCCTCGTTTAAGGTGGGGATAATTATGGATGTCAGCATATTTCCTTTCCTCCCAAATCTCGAACGGAGGGAAGAAATTTTTGTGTTATATGTTAGTGCCTCGTAGTAATAGATTGCAAACGCTTTTTAACTGTTTTTATTTCAGTCCTATTTGAAATGAATCGTTCTTGAGTGATCCAATCAGAACTTGAATTTTTTCTCATATTTGCTTGAAACAATTAAAAAGTTTTCTGATTCTGACGAACTTGTCCGGTAATTCAAAAATCTTTCTACAGCCCATCTCATTTTTTCTGGATAGCTGTTAGTGCACAATATTGATGTTTTCGCATGTCATATTCAGAATATTAGTTCTAGATACTGTTTTGGATACTGGCATCGATTTCGAGTTTACTGATGCGAATTTTTCTGCCCAAATACACTTTATATATAGCAATGCATAAATCCCACGCGGTACAGGGCTTCATAAAAAATACACCGACAGGCTACAGTTGATCTACTTACCTGCTTAATCACCAGATTTGAATCCAACAGAGGGATGCTGGAGAAAAATCAGAATTTATGTGACTAATAGCCATCTCCTTCACATAAAAGGTGGACTGAAACGTGCGGGCTCCTCCATTGTGGCACAGCATACCTCCCTCCTGAATTTGTCCGGTTATTTGTTTCTGTGCCTATATGTGGCTTGCATAATCTTTGTTTCGAGTAAATTACTGTTTAAATCGTTTTTAAAAAAAGGTTAGGTCTTTTTTAGTATTTTTAATAATTCTCTAGAGAAATAATGAATTTCTTTACGAAGTTTTGATAATTCCTCTTTAATGGAACTTAGTTCAACTAAAATTTTCGACTCTTGAATTATAGGTTTTGGTAAATCGGGTTCTACTTGAGGTGGGGGAGGAGAAGGGTATGTTTGTACTTTCTCTGATGGAATAGTTTCTGTAGGTTGTTTAACTTCTTCTTGAGTTTCTTCAGAAACAATTGAGAGAATTTCGCTAGGTTTAATTAAGGGAGTTTCTTCTATCTCATGTATTTTTTCAGATGTTTCAACAGCTGGAGGTGGAGTGGCTTCTTCTTCGGTATGAGTTAAGGGAGTAAGTTCTTCAGATGCTTCTTCCATCTCTCTTATCTCCTCTTTTTCGATCACCGTAATTTCTTCTTTTATAGTTTCTAATATTCCTTTTTCTACCTCTTCTTCCTCTATCTTTTTTACCTCTGTTACCTCAATTTCTTTTTCTTCCTCAACCTTCTCTTTATGAGTTTCTGTTAACCAATTAATGGTATTTAAAGCAAGTTTTTGGTTATCTTCTGTATTCAATCCAATGGAGTAATCGCTGAAGATTCTGTAAGAACCAATTACTACAATTTTCCCTGACCCATGTTCTGTACACGCTATGACAGGAGAATTTGGAGGAATTGCAGCCATATCTGAGAAAGCAACACCTTTTGCATTTTTAGAGGTCTCTAAAGAACAACCAGCAATGAATACCACTTGGGAAAGATCAGAAGTAATGGGATGTGATTCAAGATTCTGAATTAAAGGAAGAGTGTCCATTTCAAGAAAGCAATGTTGATGGTCACTAACCTCATCATTTTTTACTTTAATTCCAAAATTTTCAATCAATTGATTAAAATTTGTACGCAATCCACGATCCCCAGAGGCATGTGATAAAAGAAGGATTCCCCCACCTTCTTCAACGTATTTTATGAGCTCATTTATTTCAGAAATTTTCAACTTGCTTCCATCTGGACATGCAAAAATAATGACTTTACCATCTTTTATGCCTTCATAAGTAATCGGAAAGTCGTCATAGCTTTTAACTTTATACTTTCCCTTCTTTCTTAAAAGATCACGAAAATTTTTGAGATTTTGATTCATTTTTCCCCGTTCATTTTGGGTTTCATCGAAGAGAATAGTAATTTTTTCTTCATTTGCCATTTTATGAGACACTTCCTAATCGAAAATTCCACTAGGTTATTATTATTTCATTGTAATATTATTCATAACTTGAAGAAAAAATTTTCTCTATATTGATTTTTCCGAAAATATGAATAACCGAATGTTATTTTTACTGAATAAGTGGAACTTTTTGGGAAAAAAAAATGTCAGTGAAATTCTCAAAGTTAGTTGAAGTATATGAAAAAATTGAATCAACGACAAAACGATTGGAAATGACTGATCTTCTAGTTTCCTTATTCAAAGATACTCCAACAGATCTCATTGATAAAGTGATTTTTCTGACAACTGGAAAAATAGCTCCTGATTATGTTGCTGGATCAGAATTTGGTATCGCTGAAAAAATGGCCGTCAAAGCAGTAGCCAACGCCTTTGCCGTTCCCGCAGAAAAAGTAGAAGAAAATTTAAGAAAAACAGGGGATCTTGGGGATACTGTTGAAGAATTAGCGAGAGGAAAAAAGCAATTATCTCTGTTTCCTACACCTATAACAGTAGAAAATGTTTTTGAAACCTTAGTAAAAATAACTAAGGCCTCTGGAAAAGGATCAGTTGCCACAAAAACACGAATGTTATCTGGCCTTTTGCAAAATGCGACACAAAAAGAAGCAAAATACCTTATGAGAATTGTCTTGGGAAAATTGAGACTAGGAATCGCAGCTGCGACAATAATTGATGCATTAGCAGTCGCATTCACCGGAGATAAAGAAAATAGAGCCATAATAGAAAGAGCATATAACATATGTAGTGATCTGGGAAGAGTGGGAAGAATTCTTGCTACAAAAGGATTAACTGGGTTACAGGATGAAATTAAGGTTGAAATTGGCGTACCAATACGGATGATGATGGCACAGCGATTATCTTCATCAAATGAAATTTTAGAAAAATTGGGTGGAGGATGTTCTGCTGAATACAAATTGGATGGAGAAAGATTTCAAGCACATATCGACAAGACGATCAATGAGATTAAAATGTACTCCAGGAGGCTCGAAGAAATTTCTAATCAATATCCTGACGCTATAGAACTGTTGCAAGAAGCTATAAAACCAGAAAAAGCGATTGTAGAAGGAGAATTGGTTGCAGTCGATCCTGATACTGGTGAACTTCACCCATTTCAAACATTAATGCATAGAAGACGAAAATACGCGATAAAAGAAGCCATGGAAAAGTATCCCGTATCACTATTTCTTTTTGATATGCTCTATTCTGACGGCCAAGATTTAACTAAGGCTAGTTATACAAAAAGAAGAAAAATGCTTCAAGAATCGGTTATTGAAGGGAATAAAATCAAACTTGTAGAAGCACAAATTGTTAACACAGCAGAATCTTTGGAACAATTCTTTGAAAGGTCAGTCGAAGAAGGCTGTGAGGGGGTTATTGTCAAATCAACAGGTGCAGATGCTATATATCAGGCAGGTGCGAGAGGTTGGCTATGGATTAAATACAAAAGAGATTATCATAGTGAACTTGCCGATACGATAGATCTGGTCCCAATAGGTGCATTTACAGGAAGAGGAAGGCGTGCAAGAACGTATGGGGCATTACTGATGGCTTGCTATGACGATAAAAATGATAAATTTAAGACAGTTTGCAAATTGGGATCTGGTTTTACTGATGAAGACTTAGAAAGGTTTCCTCATATTTTCAAAGAATTTCAGCTAAAACAAAAACCCAAGAATGTCGTTGTTGATAAGTTAATGGAAGCTGAAGTCTGGTTTGAACCAAAATTTGTAGTTGAAGTCCAAGGAGCTGAACTTACATTAAGTCCAGTGCACACATGTGGTAAAGATGCAATCCGAAAAGATTCTGGACTTGCTGTTAGGTTCCCAAGATTTGTTAAATGGCGTGATGACAAGAATCCAGAGCAAGCTACAACTGAAAAAGAATTAATTGAAATGTATAACCGACAACTAAAAAAAATTGAAATATAAAAGGGGTTTTCTATGTTTTTGAAGAGGTGGATTTCTAGGTTTTGGAATAAATTGACTAAAAAAAGGAAAAAGGCTGCTCCATTAAAAGAAGAAGAGGAAATAAAATTTCCGCCCCCTGAAGAATACAAAGACACAAAAGTAAGACGAAAAGTAGAAGAAACCCTCCTAGAAATAGGACGAAGAGAGATGACAAAAATAGGAGATAACTTAAAAGAGACCCATGAATTTCTAATAACAACTCAAATGTTAATGGCTTGGGGGTCCATGGAAGATATAATTGGAAAGATAAATAATATTTTGCAATTGTATTTGAATAATCCAGATTATGGGTACACTAGGTGGTTTGACATTCCACAAATTGAAGGAGAAATGGCCAATTTATCATTAATTCAATCATTAGACGTTTCAATTTACAACGACATGAACGAATTAGAACTTTTTTCAGAAAAGTTTTTGGAACAAATCTCAAATCAAGAATTTGAAGAAATTGTGATAGAATTAAATGAATTAAATGAGCGCGTAGATAAATTATCATCATCTTTAGAGCAACGAAGAATGTTGATTGCAAGGTATTAAAAGTTACCAGGTTAACTCAGGCGAAATCTAAGATGAGTCGGAATGAAAAAGGTGATGGATTGAAGAAGAATTTTGTAATCGATACAAACTTTTTTATCTCAGTCTGTTCTCGTGAACCTACTAGATTTATCCCAATCAGCAATAGCTGCAAGAATCAAGGTTTTCATCTTTTTACGACAGATTTCTGCATGAATGAACTTAATTGGTATATAAAAAGAACTATAAAAGATCATATCGAAGTAATTTCTGTCGATAGAAAAGAACTCGATTTGTTTTCGGATTTTCTGGATCAAGCATTAAGATCAATTCCTCAGAAACCGGATTTATCTCTGATATTAGCTGCAAAAACTGTTAGTAACGCGACTATTGTTTCAAGTGATTATAAATTAATAGAAACCATAAATACGATTGAGTCTAATGAGCTTGACGGAATTGTAAGTAGCGTTTTTTTGCTGGAATTGCAAGAACTTGAGTCTGGTATACTAAAGAGAGAAATCAAAAGAATTCGTGATCTAGTGTACGAAGATGAAGTTAGATACTCAATTCAAAGAGAAAAGGAATATGATCCTCTCTTAAGAATCAAGCTCATAGAGGACCAATCTTTAAAGGTTATTAAGTCCCTTTCTTCCACCTCTAAATTGATTGAAATTAAAGAGGATAAAACAATTAATTTGGCGGAAGGAAAATTTCTTGTAGATTTTGTTGTTGAAAATCTAAGAAAGCATATTCCACGGTTCTTTCAAGATTTGAAACTTGAAAGATATGATGAACTACTTCGCGAACTTGAAGATATTTTAAATGAACTAAATAGTCAACTTATTTTACTTAATCTATCAATCGATCAAAAAGCCTACCAGATTTTAATTGATGAAATAAGTCAAGATATGGTATTTATTTTCTATTTAATGGCTATTGCTTATCTGTATAAAGGTGAACTGGAAGATATTAACAAAGCGGCAAAATCGATTGATAAATCGATCACTCTGCTGTTGCTTTCTCCACAAGCAAGCAAAGAATTAAAGGTTCTTGTACACTTAATTCGTATAATTCTTCTTTTGTTAACGGCAGAATTTGAAAAAGCAGAGCTTTATTTCAGTTTATTTCAAGGTAAACTTCAGGAATGGGGATTCAAGGAAGAATTAAATTCCTCTGAAGGCGTTTATATTTCACTTGTCGCCTTGCGGGATTATGAATATAAAATTGATTATAAACTTCTCGAAAATCCGACTACGATCACTATTTTTTTAATCGATTTTGCCAACACCTTTTTCTCCACAGGTCAACATGAAAATTCTTGGAAAATTTTTGATCAAGCGCTTAATATAGCAAAAAGCCATGCCCTAAAAGATTTGATTTATTTCATCTTGCAAAAAATGTTACTAATCTATTTTCTTAACGAAAAGCGTTTCTCTGGCTACAAAAGCAAGATTAAAGATATCAAAGAATTCTTCAAGAAAAAGAAGTGGAGTGTCAGAAATATTAACAAAATAATAAACGAAGTGGAAGGAAAAAGACGTAATTTAAGAATGTATCTTACGGGTGGCAAAAGAATTTCTATCCCAAAATTACACATCCACTTGCATGATTGGATGGACGTTTTAAAAAGATCAGTAGTTAAGGAGAAAGACTTGCTAATCTGTAGAAATTGGCGTGCCTCTTGTAATGTTGGAATACTTGCTAAACATGGAATCATTCCTGAAATTGTGGGGCACGGGGACAAAATAAAACTCCGGAAAGGGTCTTGTTTAGTTGAACTTCCTCAAAAAGATCTCGAAAAACAAATTTCATTGTTAATAATTCCTCATCCTAACTCGGAAGTTTTGTACCGAGGAGGACAAGGATTCCAGTGTTTGCAAATGGATATTCCAAAACTTGATTAACAAAGTGAACTAATCACCAACAACGCAGCGGGTCTTCTCGCGGTATCTTATAAACTATTTGATATCACCTCAGAAGCCCTCTTTACTTCAAAGAAGATTAAACCAAGTTTTGTTGCCCTGCGCCATAAATGAAAAAGCGATAAAACGAAATTTAATGATCTGAATTTTTTCCTTTTCCTATAGAAGAAATGAAGAAGACATTAAAATGAAAGGGATAATAAGCTACCTAACAAATAGAAAAAGAGTAAAAAAATGAATGAAGAAATTAGAAATTACTTAAAAAGAAAGAAGATCATGCCTCTTCTATTTGTTCTCTCAAGAAGTCAGCGTAATCCTCTGCACTCATAAGGTTTTCTAAATCTCCATCTAAGTTTGATGCCTCTATAAGAATCATCCATCCTTCCTTGTAGGGGGATTGGTTAACTAATTCAGGGTTATTTACAACTTCTCCATTGCTTTCGACTACTGTGCCAGAAACCGGACTGAATAAATCAGCAAGAGCTTTTACAGACTCGATGGATCCGAAAAGATCCATGTGGGTGACTTCAGCTCCTTCATCAGGAAATTCTACAAAAGCGATTTCTTGAAGAGAATCCTGGGCAAAGTCAGTAATTCCAACTCTTACAAGTCCATTTTCTACTTTGGCCCATGAATGCTCATTGGTATAGTAAAGATCTTCAGGAACTTCGTATTCATTTACTTTCATTTCAATCACCATTTTCGTTTTTTTCAGGTATTTTGGCCTTTTTTATAATAAAACAGATTGTCAATCCTTTTTAAATATGGCAAAAGGATTCATTATTTCTGAATTTTTTGTTCAGATCTGTTCCAAAAGTTGTTTTAAAACTTTTTGATCTGAAAGCTTAGTAACATGTTTATGACATTTCTTGTCCCATGCGAGTCATCCGAGAACCACCTTAAGCATCGGACTCTCATTGATGGTTCGTCTCATGTACAAGAACGTATTACGAATGATATACTCGCAGTATTCCATCATTTCATAATTCTTTTTTTGTTTTTAATTCAAACTAAAATTGATAAACAACATGAAAACAATGAGAGAGTCAACATTCTCCTATTCCAGAATTTTAATTCGGACGGGATTGGCAAATTCTTGAAGAAAATCCCCTAAAAAATCCATG
>JAECRX010000060.1 GCA_016292335.1 Candidatus Sifarchaeum subterraneum
ACAATGTCATCAACGACATCAAGGAACCGTTTGTTGATTTCGAGTAGTTCTTTGCACTCTTCTAAAAGTTCCTTGCCCTCATTTGTTAGCTCGATTGGCCATCTACGTTTAACTAATCCCCGAGAACTTAAAGCTGTCAAGTCATTATTAACTTCCGCACTAAAAGGGCCTTGATGCCATCTAAAAAAGTTATAACTGAATGCTTTGACCTTCCGATTTAGGAACTTCTTTTGACTGAGAAAAACCAACTTTTGCAATTTCAAATTGTCTTCGACTTCGCCTTTCTGATTGGCCCGCCGTATCAAATACAAAAGAAGGAGATTGTTGGCAACTCTTTCTTGAATGCTTGCTTCGCTCATTTTTCTTTCCCTACAGAGCGAATAGTCTATTCATCTTTCAACCAATATGGTAGAACGCAACTTGTAGTATATTTCGGTTGTGGTCTTATCTTCCACATTCCAAATACCGTTAAGTCTTCGTGGGATGGGGATAGGTGTTAACTGTCGTGGGATAATTTGTATTTAGTGCATGCTAAACGTTTTTGTTAAGCGGATATAAAACTAGTTCGTCAGGCATTCTGTAGCCTCTTCTCAGCAAAATGTCTCTTTCTTTCAACAGGCAACTTCGGTTATGTCTAATCGAAAGTTTGGTGTTTCCTTTCTCCCATGCTAACTTGCATTTGAAACCCACGTCATTAAAGGGGTCGTCATAATTTTCAATTCCTAGCGAAGTAATCGCATCTCTTTTACTCTCATATTTTTCCTTATTTAATTCACCATCAAAATCGATGACAATTCCACAAGAATGAAATAACACTCCCTTTTCAAAACAGCAATTAAAAGCGTATAACGGCTTCCTTAATTGAGGCGATATTTGAGCAACGGTATTCTTCAATTTTTCTATGGATTCGATTCTTCTAGCACAATGTGTCTCCAATCCATTCTTATCTATGTAACCAAAAATGACGGGAATTATGTTTTGATATTGCCTACTATCTTGATAATCCCAGCAAAATTCACCGATAGTCTCAATATCTATGACTGTACCTTCAAAATCAGATTCTGTTTCCTCAGAGTGAACGATGACCATAAATATAGTTTAACATAGAAACTTCCTAAAAAAAATCATTGATTCAGTTAAAAAATTGACAAAATCAGTAACCATTTTTACTTGCGTTTTGAATTAGGGTTCTCCACTTGTTTTTTCCTTTGACCTCTATCCCACAGGCTTCTGCTGGCGTCTTACCATTCAAGCCTTGATGTGGTCGGATATAGTTATGAAAGATTTGGTAGCCTGTTAGTATTGGCGTATCTTTTTTCTTTAATCCCCTCATGACTCTCTCTCTGTCCCTGATTTCTCCATTTAGTCTCTCCATCTTGTTATTGTTGTGATCGCCTCGTATCTTGATGTGTCTTACATGCTCGGTTCTCGGATTGCGGAGTGTCCAGAACTCTTTTTTGTATGCGTCATGGTATGCTGGAAGACCGTCAGTTATCAAAGTCTCAGGCTTTTTTCCAGTTACCTTTTTGGCTAATTGGAATAGTTTTCTTGCGTCATGTTTGTATTTGGATTCAGCTACTTCTTGAACTATCCAATAGCGTGTTTCGTCATCCATCATAGCGAACAAGTATTTCATGTTCCCCTTAATCTTCAAATTTACCTCGTCTGCTCTCCAAGTATCAGAAACTTGAGGGATTAATTCGTCTATGTATCGGTTCATTAAAGCAACATACTTTCTAATCCAATTGTAAACCGTCTGATGCGAAACTTCAACACCCAAAAGCCTAAGCGATTTCTGAGTGTTTCTCAAAGACTCGCCACTAAAATACAACTGCATAGCTGTCGTTATCGCTTGAGAATTATGCTTCATTCTTTCAAAACCTATGTTAATGCTGAAAGTTTTTCCACAACTACCACACAAAAACCGTTGAATATCACCACTCTTGTTTCGTCTAACACCATATTTCTTAATTTTCGATGAGTGACAGAACAGACATTTTGAAATCGTTACTTGTTGGATTACAGTATTCTTTCTCACATGCTCCTTCAGTTTTAAGCTAAACTCCACTGCCCAAGCATGCTTACACTTGACTTTTCTGAACCTGTGATCTGGACAATCGCATATCCAATCTTCTTCTATTCGAGAAACAAGGTAACTGCCATTTCCACTCTGAGAAAGAACCTCATTCCAAAGGTGGCAAAACAGAGTTAAGAAACGCCCAAATCACTCATAAATCATGTAATGTCAAGAAATCCGACAAAACGACTTAATTCCATATGAAATATGTTGAACATGGAATACGATAACTTTATTAACAACTATGTTCAACATAGATGCTGAACATAATTGCACCCTTGGTGGTTGAGACATGAGTTTATTGTTACCTAAAACTCTTTTGAAACCTGAAGATGTGCTTTCCATGAGTCCCAGAGATCGAGATAGATACATGGAACAAGTGATTCTCCAAATTCTGGAACTTAATACACAGGGAGCAACAGTATCTGAAATCGAAAAAGCAACAGGACTTAATAGAGCAACAATCACCAAACATTTGAATAGATTGCTGGCGATTCGAGAAGCTTTTAGGATTCAAAGAGGCATTTTGTCAATCTACTACAGAAATGGTAGGGTCGTTCACGCAAAAAGCATAGAACACAAGTTTGCAAACGATAAACGATACAGTATCTTTAGGCTTGTGAATGAAGAGGGGAAATCCATTTATATCCAAGAAAAAGAGACGAATAGCTTTGGAACTGTCAGAGTAAAGGGAGGCATTATAATCAAAGATGAAGATTTCATCGAGTTTATGAAAGCCCTTCAAAAGTTTGTGTTGGAGGTAGATCAAGCTGAGTCAAGTCAGCAAACTGAAAATTGAAGAATTGGATAGGGATAGATTCGCAAGAATAACAAAAACATCTTTAGAAGGAAAGGAAGTACTAACCCCAAATTTTAGCCCTCTAATTCAAAATGAAAGAGAACTTGACATCTACTTACAAAGAACTCTATCACCGAAGGATAATGAACATCTAGGAACTTTTGTTATGCGAATTTTTGATGCATACAACATATTATTGCCTTTGATCAGAACTAAAAATCAAGTCGATATTGAGGGTAAACCAATTCCAAGTCTCTACAGCGACTTTCTAGAGAAGACTGTTTTCTTCATTGATCCAGCTACAGAATATCTGAAATATGATTTTTATTTCTATAAATTCTTACAACTTGCTAGGAGAGTTCGCTTTCCAAGACCAATTATGACATACTTGAGAGGTAGGGAAAACAGAAAGAAAAATTCTGGTCCAAAATTCTATAAAAAATGGAAGAATAAAGAACATAAAGATTTCTGGTATAAATTAGATCGAGACCAACGTCGAAGAAATGATTTGATAACTGATTACTTTGACTTAGAATCTAGATTTGAGACCAAAATTTTGATTCCTCCGATGCCAATTGTAGAAAATGTTGGGCTATTGGACATAGCAATTCGAATAAACGACATAAGTAAAGCTCTTGCCATAAATAGAGGAGAATGCGCTACATACTTCTTACTTAGCAAAAAAATCTTAAGGAATGAAAAAATAATTGACAAAATTATCGACTACCTAGTAGGTGATCCATCCAAACTGACCATATTCAAGTTCAAAAACCTAACTCTCTGGACAACAGGAAGTCTTATCGAAAGAGAATCATTTAGAAAATTGATGCAAGAACTGTCTAAGATTAGAAAATACAAAAAAGAAAAACTGTTTATGCTATTAGAAGCAAGTCTGCAATCTTTCCCTTCAGCAAGTTATGGTTTTGACATTGTATCTTCCTCAATGAGGCTTTTGGATATAGACAGTTCATTTGGGCACTCAGGATATGGGGGGTATTTCAACGAGGACATTCTTTGGAACATTGATTACGAAAAACTTCCAGAAATTATGATGAACAACGGCGGTCGCTTGCCCTGCCCATGCAATGTTTGTAGAAAAATTACCCTCGATAACGCAAAGAGAGAATTATTGTACAATGGAAGAAAAATTACATTTGATGAATGGTATGAGCACCGTAGAGGACATAATTTGTTTGTCATGAATAGCCTTATGAAAATGATTCACAAGGCAGTAGAAGAGAAGCACGTAGAGTTGATCAGAGAAAAACTAATCAATTCAGAGATAAGAAATCTCAAAGTCCTAATACCAAGATTTTACCAATAAGAGAATTGGCATAACACTTATCAACCGATTTTTTACAGCGTTCCACATCAATCGTAGACTTTACAGAACCCGCGCGCGTAATGTTTTTAAATAAGTATAATTGGTTATGC
>JAECRX010000061.1 GCA_016292335.1 Candidatus Sifarchaeum subterraneum
TAATCATAGCGATGGTTGTTGGATATTTTGCCTTGAAAATGCTTTGGAAAACAATACTGAGAGGAAAATTCTATTTGTTTGCATTATACTGCTGGCTACTCGGCGCCGTGTTAATACTTCTGTTAGGCGTTTTCTAGCGCGCGCAAACAATTCATGGGGACTGAAAATTTTAATAAGTTAGATGCGTTAATTAATAACACGAATAACGTACTAACACGTGATGAGAGTGAACTTCCTTCAAAGTTTTGACCTAAGACAGGATCCATTTTTCATGATGCCTTTGATAACCGATAAAGACCTTCGCCTTTTTGTAAATAGAGAAGAAGAGTTAGAAGATGCGGTTGATGCCGTTCTTTTAGGTAAGAACCTATTAATTGTGGGGCAATGGGGTATTGGTAAGACCTCCTTTATCAACGCCCTTCGCCACACCCTTTCAAAGAAAAAGGAGAACCTGGTTTTTGTGGACGTTAGATTGCCGGCGCACATGGATAGTTCCAAAACACATGAAGCAAGTACTTTATTAATTGCATTGGCACTTGAACTTGAAAAGCGGAAATCTGAAGATAAACGCATCACTCTAGAGAGAATGAGGGAGCATCAAGAGTATGTTGATGCTCTTTCTAACGCTTCTATTGAAGATCTTCTTCTCGTAATAGAAGCTTCTATCAAAAAATTCCAAAGAACAGGCAAGAAGTTGATTTTTATCTTTGACGATGTAGACAAGATCTCTTTTGATCTAATCATGCTTGCTGGAATAAGAGATTCGTTATGGAAGATGAATTCGGTTTTTGTGTTTACAAGTAGCAGAAGCCAATATCTAGATTTAGTTGACTCCGCTATGGAGCCATTCTTCACTATTATTTTCTTAAAGGAGTTTAACGAATTCCAAGCAAAGAAGCTGATAGAAACCCGAATACGATTTGCTTCTGAAAAAGGCATACAAGATTTTGTGGACCCTAATGTGATTCCTTTTATTCAACGTCTTTCTCAAGGAAATCCGCGAAGGATTCTGCATCTGTGTAGTTTTGCCTTTCGCCAAGCCTATTCAAGAGGGGCTGTCAGAGTGACGGAGTCAGATTTATCTGAATACGTTATGAAACAGATAGAACTCGAGACGTCTTCGCCGAAAACAGAGTTGCTTAAACTCCTTTTTGAATATCCACAAGGATTGTCGGTTAGCGAATTACACCGGAAACTTACAAAGAGAAAGATATCATGTAGCAGGTCAAGGGTTAGTCAGATATTAAGAGAATTAAGCGATAAAGGTTTGCTTGAAGCCGAAAAAAAAGGCAGGCTAAGTATATACAAGAGCGTACTGCCAGTGCAGGTGAAATCAAAATGAGTCTATTGCCTCTGATCGCGAACAGTTGGGCTTTCAGCGAAAGACCTATAGAATTGTACGAAATTCAAGATCTTTACGTTCCTTTTTCCAAGACCACAAACGAAAATCCTGAAAGTCTAGTTGATGCTTTAGAAAAATCGCAACTTTTCTATTTGGTTGAAGGTTCACGAGGAGATGGAAAATCCTGCTTCTTACGGTTTCTGGCGTCGAGTCTTTATGCTACTGATGTGTTCACTCTATTGCTTGATACTTTTGGAAATTCTGACTACTCGGATCCAAACATAATGGCAAAATGGGTGATCAGAGCGATTTCTCGGGCCTTGGAAACCTATGATAAAGTTGGAGATGAGACAAAAAAATATGTTTCAGAGCTCATGGCTAGAGAAGTCACTTTTCAAAAGGGTTCAGAGACAAGCTTTGCACAGAAAATTGGAGGGTGGTTCAGCATAATTCCGCAAATTCTTCGAATCGAAGCTAGTGCTAGTGGAGAGATAAAGAGAGTAGCAAACACTATTATCCAGAAGGAATATTTTTTGTATGATAGAGTAGCGTGCTTAAATGATTTGATTGATTGCATAACTGATGAGGCAGGCTTCTCAAATGCGGCGATTTTAATAGATGGCGTCGATCACATGATCGTTTCAGATGTCGCTGAGTTTGCCAAAAACAATTTCCCTTGGTTAACTAAAATTAGGGCTTCCGTTGTTCTGACTTCTCTTTCGAAATACCGCGAGAATTCAGAGTTTACAGGTATGTCTGAGTGTGCCAGGATAGTAAGGATTCCTAGGATCGCGTCAGAAAAAAGCCTGAAGATATTTCTTAATAAACGGATATCTACACTTGACTCCAAAGTTGCCTGGGATGACGTCTGCCATAAAGAGGCTACAAAGCTGCTCTTTGATTGGTACAGCTCCAAACCTAAACTAATCACTTTACGCAAGATATTAAGATCATTGAATTACGCAGCATACAAGGCTTTGAATGAGGGTGCTGACAAAATTCTGCCATATCACATGTCAATCGGTATTAAAGATTCTTTGTAGCTCCTATCAAGCCGATACTTTAATTATGTTAATTGCGTTAATAATTAACACAATTAACACATAAGCAATTGAGGTGCTTCACTGTTACATTCTGATGGGCGCGCTAATGCTACATTATTTTGGAAAAATTATAGCAGAGCCAAAGGAGCTGATAAGAATTCAGGAAGGTAGTTTCCTCATCTAATGTTTTCCTCATTCCAGAAAATAACATCCAATTCCTCTTCTTTTTTCCATTTCTTGGCATAATGTTCCTCAATCTGAATATATGACTTAGGTTCATAACCGAGTTTTTCCTTGTATCGGTTCTTAGTTTCGGGTAGCATAACTTGATCCAAATAGTTTGTTGGTTCGAATACTATGATTTCTGGTGAATTGTAATACTCTTTGATCTTCAAGACCTTTTCTTTCACAGACCTTTCACCGTTCTCATACGGATCACGAACAATAACCTCGACAACTTTCACTAGATTTAGATTTTGAAGAACAAAAAGGTCTGGTTCACACCATCTTCCCTTCCAGCTTTCAAGGGGTAATTTTCCCTCTTGAATTAGTTTGTAACCTTCTCTATGAAATCTCTTGGATAGCTCATAGACTAAATGATCGTGTATATTAGTTCCCTCGTCTTTTACTGATACGCCACAAACAGGACAAGTATACTCTACCATTTTGCATCACATGAAGAGGTTCTGTTAACTCTTCGGGACTTTTAAGGTACATGGTAACCATCGGGACTTTTTGCGCGCGCATCTGACTTTTCTTTATAGATTAATTAATGCTTTCTAGAAATAAGGAAGAAAAACCGTTCTTCGTTTTTTGAATATATTTTTATCTTATGCAATTGCTTAGTAACTTACGCAATATCTCCAGAAGGTTTTTTCTTCGCAAAACGTTTCTACATTGTCCGAAGAATAATGCTAAACTACTGACCGAGGTACAGAGAACAAAACTACTTTAACCTATTCTGAAGCTCGTAAGAAAATCCCAAGAACTAGGTCAATGACTAATAATGCTGTAAGAACCAGCCAAGTCACGGTAGAGAGTCCAGTCCAAGGTTCTTTGTTTGAAAAAAGCAGTAAAGACAATAGGAAGAGCGCTATTGTGATTCCTATCTGGCCAAAACTTCCCAGTAAATCCTGTTTTCCCGCGGATTTAGTCTGGCCGTACTTGCTTTCATAAGGAGTCCAACCGGAAATAACTTTTTTGAAGCATTTCGTCTCAAGTTCATCACGAATGTACTTGCCTATACTATTTATTTTAGCTACGTTGTTATGTATCCTAAAATCTAGCAGAACAGCGACCAAAGGCACGGCAATTAGCCCTTGAGTGAAACCTTCCTCAGCCAGATATCCAAGCAAAGCACCACACGCAACAATTTTACTGATCGTATAATAAGCCTGGTTCTTTATACGCAAATCTATTTCCGCACGAAGAGCCTTAAAATACTCGATACCGAAATCCTCATTTTTGTCATCCATAGCCATATCACCAAAAATGACATTTTTTATGTGCTGTCTCCCGATTAAAATACTTAACTGCCTTGTACTGACACCCAACGAAACGAGCCAAACATCATATGTAGTGCGCCTTCAAACATTTGTGGCCATTATGAAATGTAA
>JAECRX010000062.1 GCA_016292335.1 Candidatus Sifarchaeum subterraneum
CATTTCGGAAATACATAAGGTAGGACATATAAAAATACACTAAAACATAATTTTAAGATTTCTTCTTTTAAAAGATAGTGATCATGATTTAAGATTTTTTCTTTTAAGAGACTAGAAACAAAAGAATGAAATTAAACATCCGTCTCAAAAGTTCTTGAAGCACGAATGCTTATGAACCAAAGTGTTTATGAACAAAAATACTTGTATGCAAAAAAAAAATGAGTATTTCAATAAAAATTGATTTTGAGACTTAAACTTATGCAAATCGATTTAAACTTATGAGAAGACAGCCTTTTTTGAGATTTTAAACATTTTCAAACATACAGATTTTAGGGCTCCATATTTGGTTTTAAGTTGATCTTTTTTGAGTCTTTCCAAATATAATCCGTGAATTCTTTCCATAATTGGCTAAATTCTTTATTATCAGTCCATATAGAAATTAACCCTAATTCCACTTCGCCACCAATGCGTGCGTATGAGCCTTGTAACATTTCTTTGGCATCACAAACTAGAAATATCGCATTGAATGCCCGTTCCCTAACTTTTGTTTCAGCGACTCCCTCTAGCTCCTCTAGTACATCTAATTCATATTGATCGTCTATTCCTTTGGAAGAAGTTACAATCCTTATTTCTAATTCAGGGTTTTCCTCTTTTTTCATTTTTAACTGTTCTAGCACACCACCGATTTTGAGATCGAACAAAGTGTCACAGCCTAATATTATTTCTGATTCAGTATTCTTTATCATCTCAACGAGTTTTGAGTAAACGCTATGAGTTTCTCGCAATATCCAAATATCGGGTAGCTGATACTGACTCGCCCTCTCATAAAGTGGGATCAATCTCGATTCAGCAGTGTCAAAAGCTGATTCATATTCTTTTTTCTTTTTTGTTAGGAAAAATTCTGGTGACATAGGTCTGTATCGCGCAGGTCTTTCACCGGGTTGAGTAGAGATCATTCCTTCTTTTTCTAGACTTTGAAGTACCGAGTAAACTTTGGCTTGAGGAACCCCAGAAGCCATAGCTATATCAGCTGCTGAAGAGGCCCCTAAGGAAAGGAGGGCCGTGTATACTTTTGCAGAATATTCTGAGAATCCAAGTGTTCTTAAAGAATCTACGAGATTCTTATCAATCGCCATTTTTCTTATCGCCTATTAAATTCTAAATCTGAATTCATAATTTATTTACTCTCTATTGAATAAAAAACTTTGGACTGCGGTAGTTAATATCATTATATGTCATTAAGAGAGGTCTATCTTTTCGAAAAAAAACTTTCTAAGTCTTTCTTGATTATATTCCCTTTATGCAATGCTGTTGCCACTAATATCCCAGAAACATCCAATCGTTTTAATTCATAGATGTCATTAATGTCTTTAATCCCGCCTCCGGTAATTATTGGCGTATTGATTTGAGGAATCAATTTTTGTAAAATTCTTTTGCTGTGAATTCCTTTTTGCGATCCAACCCAAGAAAGTTCTAAAATAATTATCTCTCCAATTCCAAGCATGTCTAAAGAAACGGCTAGTGAGATAACATCTGTTTTCCTCAATTCAGGAGACTTTGAAAGAATTTTTCCGTTTTTAAGATCTATGCTCACAACAATTTTTTTGCCAATTGCTTCGGCTATTTTCTCAATTGTTTCAGATTTGGTCAATGTTTCTGTAGCAATGATAATTTTATCTACCTTAAATTTCAGGATTTCAAATGCTTTTTGTAAGGAATTTACTCCTGCATCCACCATGGTCGATAAGTTTGTTTTTTCTTTTATTTCAAGGATTTTCTCAAAATTATTTCCTTTGGAGGTTATGGCGTCCAGGTCTGCAATGTATAATTCTTCAAGGTCTAATTCTTGTTCATAAGCCTTGGCTACATCGATAGGGTGAGAACTATTGCATAATACACTAATTGAGTGAATTGGTTTGTATTTTTGACGTTCCCCTCTTACAGCATGGACCACTTGTCCATCTTTCAAATCAACAACGGGAATAATTCGCATAATTAAGATCTTAATTTAGAGACTTAATAAATAATTTATATTCTCATTAACATTTTTCGCACATCTTCACGTTTGTATAAAATCTTTTGTTAGCAGTCTTGCATATGAAAACAATTTATCCAGATATTTGTAAAGAAATCAATCACAATATTGTTTGCACTGTGAAAAATGTGCGGAAAATAGGTTTTAATGTAATCACGAGCATTTTCTTTTTAATTTGGAAAGGAAATAGAGGAAGGGAAATAGATGGGAAGAAAAATTTTTCTATATGAGTTCATCTCTGGTGGTGGCCTAGCAGGGGAATCTATACCAAATTCCTTGCTTACAGAAGGATTTGGAATGCTCAATTCGATCATAGATGATTTTTCAAATGCAGATTTTGAGATATTTACATGCTTGGATAAACGTATTGATGATTTTGTTTCGCCGAGAAAAGTAGACGTTAAGGAAATTGTAATTGATGAAGAAGATTTCAAAGAAAAATTTGAATACTGTGTTGATGAAGTAGACTATTCCCTCATTATCGCTCCTGAAACAGATGGAATATTATCTAGGCTGGTCTACACTGTTGAAACAAAATTTTCAAAAGTTCATTTGGGTCCTTCAACTAATGCAATTGATTTAACTACAAATAAAATGGAAACATATAGAGTCGTAGAAGAAAATGGGTTAAATGTCCCTATCACTTTTTTAGTTAATTTTCACAATTCAACAGAAAAATTGGAAGAAATTTCAGAAATTTTAGATTTCCCTCTTATTTTCAAACCAGTTGATGGAGTTGGTTCGGAGGGACTTTGCTTCATAAAGAATTCCTCACAAATAAATGACTCTACAGAAATCGTTAGAAAAACTACAAGGTTAAAGCATTTTTTAGTGCAAGAATATATTGATGGAGTACATGGCAGCGTTTCAGTGATTTCAAATGGCAAAGATTCATTCCCAATTGGTTTAAATGGCCAACTGATTGATTTTTCTAAAACACCAAGTTATTTAGGTGGATATACTCCTTTAGAGAACCCTTTCAAAAAGCAAGCACTCGAAGACGCCAAAAAAGCTGTTGAGCTAATTGAAGGTAGTAAAGGATACATGGGTGTTGATCTAGTTTTGTCAAAAAAAGGTCCAATAATTATGGAAATCAATCCAAGGATCACTACTTCCTACATCGGACTCAAGAAAATTGTAGATAAAAATTTAGCTAGAGTGATCTACGATTCTGTAGAATACCAAAAGATACCAGCACACATTAGATTAAATGGATATTCATTTTTCTCTAAAGTCAGCTTACCAAGGCTTCCGCGAAATATTGTTCAATCTTCCAAGGAAATTTCATTAATTCCGGAAGTTGTATCACCGCCCTTTCCTTTGTCCCCAGACGAGGAAAATGCAG
>JAECRX010000063.1 GCA_016292335.1 Candidatus Sifarchaeum subterraneum
ATGGATGTTTTGGAAAATATATCTTTTGGCCCCACCGTAAAAGGAGATGATCCAGAAAAGATCAAAAGCCTAGCTTTTGAAATGCTTGAAATGGTCTTACTGGAAGATAGGCCTGATGCTTATCCTGGTGAATTAAGTGGTGGTATGAAGCAAAGAATTGCCTTAGCCAGATCTCTAATGACGGGTTCGAAAATACTATTATTAGATGAGCCATTAGGTGCTTTAGACGCAAAAATAAGGATGGCATTGCGTAAGGACCTAAAAAAAATGGTCAATGATCTCGGTTTAACTGCTATACATGTGACACAGGATACAGAAGAAGCTATGATGCTAGGTTCAAAAGTTGCTATCATCAGAGATGGACAATTGATGCAAGTAGGAAGTCCGATGGAACTTTACATGCATCCGAATAGTCTCTTTGTCACTAATTTCATATCGGAGTGTATCTTCTTCGAAGGAACTGTAACTAAAACAAATGAAGACTACTCAGAGGTTGGGATTTTGGCAGGTCCCACAATTCGCGTAGCAAATACTTCATATGCG
This sequence comes from Candidatus Sifarchaeum subterraneum, assembly GCA_016292335.1. GTDB lineage: Archaea > Asgardarchaeota > Sifarchaeia > Sifarchaeales > Sifarchaeaceae > Sifarchaeum > Sifarchaeum subterraneum. Next base: position 544 of record JAECRX010000063.1, read on the forward strand.
GTAGGAGATGCGGTTGTGGTGGCCATAAGATCTGAAAATTTAGATATTTCCCTTGAAGAACCCTCTATCAATAACAAATTATTCGGAAGCGTCAAAAATTCGCAATTTATAGGTGGGGTTATACATTACGAAATTGAAACTGATTTCGGAGCTATTATACATGCAGAGAGCTCAGCATTAAAAGATGAAATTGAAATTGGAAACTGGGTAGCAGTTACTTTTGAACCTGAAAAGACTTTGGTTTTTCCATATTATTCTAACTGGAAGAAAGACCTTTAGATGTAAATGGCTTCATGCTATCTATAAAAATTTCATGTTCGTACTATCGGGATTTTTCTTCTATATAGAAGAAAAACTTATTATAGAAGATTTCAATTATCTATAGCGACAAATAGATAACAGTTATGTGATATAGATAAATGAGGAATTATTTTGTCAATCAATAGAAAAGTCCAGGAAACAGGTTCTAGCACATACATCGTTTCGTTACCAAAAAGTTGGGCTGAAAAAATTGGTTTACAAAAAGGTGATGAACTTTCGATAATCGAGCGAAGCGACGGCTCTTTGATAGTTTCACCAAATCTTCGGGTGGAGGATACCAGAGAAGCAGTAGTTGACCTCACAAAAATTGAGGACGGCGATTTTGCAACAAGAATATTTCTTACAAAGTATTTAGCAGGCTATCCAACCATAAAATTTCATTCAGAGAGACCAATACGACCGTCTGTCAGACACGCGTTGTCAGAAATTGTTTCAATGTTATTAGGGCCAGAAATTATTGATGAATCGCCAAAAAAAATTGAGATCAAGGACCTTCTCTCTGCTGGAGACTTACCGGTTGAGAAAGCCATTAGAAGAGCATATCGTGTTACCTCTTGGATGTTAGATTCAGCTTGGGATGCACTAGAGAAAGTTAACAAAAAAATGGCAGCGGAAATTCAAAAACGCGATCGGAGTGTTAATCGACTCTATTTTCTTGTTCTTAGGCAACTAACCATGGCGCTTCGAGATCCGATTCAGCTAAAAAATTTAAAAATTGAAACTTATGATCTTTTGAATCACAGATCCGTGATCAAGTCAATTGAACGTATTGGTGACCATGTATGGCGTATTGCTGACTCAATAATTTCCTTTCCAGATACGCCTCTTCCAGAAAAAATAGTTGGAAAGTTGATAGAATACGGAAAAGAAGTAGCTCAGTTACTTGAAGAAGCTATGAATTCATATTTCGCCAAGGATATATTTTTGGCCAACAATACAATAAAACAACAAGGAGAGTTAAAACAAAAATTCAAAGAGCTCGATCACGAATTTTTTGATTTGGAGACGGTTATTGCTATTAATTTTCGGATAATAGCTGACAGTATAGGAAGAATTGCTGATTACAGTGCTGATATATCAGAGCTCGCCTTTAACAGAACAGGATGAAAATTCCATTAACTATTTCAAAATCTAATCAATTGAAGATAGGGATTGATATAAAGCTTTTATGCCGATGCTTAGAAAAATTTTCGCCCCATAATTAGAGGATATCTCTTTACCAAGCTGGCGATCTGCTCATCGTCAAATTTCTTATACATCATAATAAAGAATTTTAGTCAAATTTCTTTTGAAACACTATATATGTGCGCATCCACTATTTTTCAGTGGACCATGAAAACACCAGAACATGGAAAACGCTTTTATCCTTTTATTTGTTTCAAAAAGTTACTGTTAGAGAGGTAGAAGTGTCCCTAAGAAATCTATCGTAGAAGTTCTTTTTTCTATCAAAGTTTTTAATTGATCATTTAGGTGCAGACAATTTCACATAAACCACAAATGGATTTTTTCCCTATCTGCGAGTATCCCTTTGTATAGTCTCCATAATTGCTTATCCCTTTATTTTTTTCACAAAAACTTTCCATAACCAATAAAAATCATGTGTTTTTGAAGCAATTGGGCCTATAGGCATAATAATTAAAGGAATAGGAGAAGAATAAGCGTTATTCCTTTAATTCAAGCATTTGAGAAGTACGCTTCATAATATACGGAGGATCATCGCTGCTGTAATCAAAAAAAGAGAGAAGATGAATGAGTCGTTATATCTTTTGATTATTCATCTTATCATTACCGAAAAAAAGGGGAGAGGAATTTTTTTATTTCTTTACTGGTGGGTATGTTTCCTCTACTTCTCTTATAGGTCCTATATAGCCCGTTTC
>JAECRX010000064.1 GCA_016292335.1 Candidatus Sifarchaeum subterraneum
CAAGTCTGTATTCAAAGATGAGACAACACTTTTTCCAGAATATATTCCTGACAAATTACCATCGCGTGAAAAGGAAATACAAAGATTAGCGGGCAATTTTAGACCGTTATTTGCGAAAGAAGGGAGTTCTTTCTCAGTAAACGTTGCAGTCGTGGGAAGAGCAGGTGTTGGAAAAACTGCAACCGTAAAATACTTTGGAGATCGGATCGAAAAAGTTGCTGCAAAAAAAGGAATGAGTGTTGTTTTTCAGTATTACAACTGTCACACCCACAGAAAAAAGACGTCCATTCTTCGTCACTTGTTAACTGAGCGATATAACATTTCAGCAAGAGGGTTTTCTGACGAAGAAATCTTGGAAATGCTGATTAAACGCCTTGAAAAAGCTGATTCACGTCTAATAATTGCTTTAGATGAAGCAAATATACTTTCCAGCGAAGAAATATTATCCATCATCCATGCGCCGGAATTTTTTGGAGGCAGAAGTAGAATATCAACAATTTTAATTGCTAGACCAACAGAATATGCAACGCTCTTAGATGCGCCTCTTTCAGGTCATATTCATGACCAAATTGATTTTTCTGGGTATAACATGGATTCATTATTGGAAATATTTCAGTATCGCGCGGATCTTGCCTTTTATCCCGGGGCAATTTCAAGTGATATTATAGCAATGACAGCGGAAATTGCTAGTCAGACAAAGAATGCACGGCATGGAATAGAAATAATGCTGAGAGCTGGCAAAAAAGCTGATTATGAAAAATCTGATCACATTACACCGGAAATGGTTCGAAGTGTAAAAAATAGCGTATATCCCGAATTGAGACACGATGTTCTTATTGATCTGAAAGAACACGAATTACTTAGCCTCTTATCTATTGCACGTAAACTTGCAAGTCAAAAAGCAACAGCTACAACTATTAATGAATCCTATGACGCCTATCATGTGGCATGTGAAGAATTTGGTATTAAACCACAGTCAAAATCTTCTTTTATGAAAAATATAGACCATCTCACTGATGCGGGATTAATTGGTAAAATGGTTGTCAAGGTAGGGCGGGGAAAAAGAGGCAGACATGCAGAAATAAATCTTTATGACGTTCCTGCCTCTGTTTTAATAGAAAGGATTACAAATATTCTTGAAGCCAAACACCTATGATTTTTGGAAATGTTTACCCACAAATAATGAGGCTATTAACACTGTCTTATCCCCAAAGCTGATATGTTCTAAACCTTCTTGACTCTGTAATGTTTCCTTTAAGGAAATGCTCAATGCAGTAAAAATTCCCTAATTTTAAATACACTTCACAAAATTAAAAAAAAATAAAGATGAACAACAAAGATTTTCTTTATGGGAGGGTTTTTTCTGTTAAACTCGGAGCTTTGTGGATTGCATTTGCCAAATCCATTGATGTTGGCTGCTGGAATCTTAGGGATTTCTCATTCTCTATTTAAAAGAGTTGCAGAAGCCGGTGCGGGGGCAGTTGTTACCAAATCCATCGGTCTACATCCGCGCCAAGGCTACCCAAACCCAACGATTGTTGGAGTAGAAAGCGGGTTCATTAACGCCATGGGATTGCCAAATCCTGGGGCAAAAGAATTTGCTAAAGAGATCAATAAGAGTAAAGATATAAAACTCCCATTGATCGCAAGTATTTTCGGAGAAACTCCCGAGGAATTTTCCGAAGTAGCATGTATTGTGGAAGAAGCAGGAGCTGTCGCTATCGAATTAAATGTTTCTTGTCCACACGCAGAAAAAGTTGGTGCAGTAATCGGGCAGGATCCAAATTTGACTTCAAAAGTTGTAAAAAAAGTGAAAAGTAGTGTAGAAATTCCTATTTTTGTCAAATTACCACCTCTTGTCACTGACATCCGTGAAATCGCCATTATTTCTGAAAAAAGTGGGGCAGACGCACTTACTGTGATAAATACAATTAGAGCTATGTCAATAGATATTGAAACCGGCAGACCAATATTGTCAAACAAAATTGGAGGACTTTCCGGTCCAGCTATAAAACCAATTGCAGTGCGATGTGTTTTTGAAGTTTATGAAAAGGTGAAGATCCCCGTCATTGGAGTGGGGGGAATAACAAACTGGAAAGATGCCATTGAATTTTTCATGGCGGGGGCATCTGCAGTTCAAATTGGGACAGCAATAGCAATAAAAGGCCTATCCGTCTTTCAAGAAATAAAAGAAGGTCTTAGATCTTATTTGAATAAAAACGACTATAAAAATTATATGGAACTAGTTGGAATTGCACATAGAAATTAATAGGAGAAAAATCTGAGCATGAAAAACTACCTAAATAGGCCATTTATGACTCACGTGACCCAAATCGTAAAAGAAGCTCTTGGAGTTATAACATTGTTTTTTAGATTTAAAAGCATACATATTGTCGCCGGTCAATATGTCATGGTCTGGATACCAGGTGTCGGCGAAAAACCCATGAGTATTTCTTATAAAAACGATAATGAATTAGGGATCACCGTTGCAAAAGTAGGAAAAACAACTTCTGCTATTCATGAATTAGAAATAGGTTCCAAAATTGGAATTCGGGGGCCTTATGGTAACGGGTTTAAAATTGACAACTCCTTTGAAACTGTTTTAGTCATCGGAGGAGGGATGGGTATTGCTCCTCTTGGCCTCCTTGTGGAGCAACTTGTAAAAAAAGGGGTTAGTGTAAAAACTATCATTGGTGGGAAAACAAAAAGTAGTATATTCTTCTTGGAGAGAATGAAGAAGTTAATAAAGAGCTCACAAATTTACGTTACAACAGAAGATGGCTCAATGGGATATAAAGGACTTGCCACTGACTTGGCGAAAGAGCTTATTGAAGAGAAAGATTTTGACTGTATTTTTACATG
>JAECRX010000065.1 GCA_016292335.1 Candidatus Sifarchaeum subterraneum
ACCACGGAATACGATAGAAAAAACGCGATTCATCTCCCCCCTGAAGGGAGAGAGCATTCTCGCTCGAACCCTGTAATCAGTATTCACAAGAGGTAGTATAATGACAACTTCCTATAAGTTTCGAATATTAGTTGCAAAACCAGGCTTAGATGGCCATGATCGTGGTGCAAAAATTGTAGCACGAGCATTAAGAGATGCTGGTATGGAAGTAATCTATACAGGCATCCGTCAAACGCCAGAACAAATTGTTGAGGCCGCTCTGCAAGAAGATGTACATGCCATCGGACTAAGTATCCTTTCTGGCGCACATATGCAGTTATTTCCAAGAATAATGGATCTCATAAAGAAAGAAGAGTTGGATGTATTGGTATTTGCTGGAGGGATAATTCCAATGGAAGATATTCCCGAATTAAGCAAGATGGGAATTTCTAAAGTATTTGGGCCTGGCACTCCTACAGATGTCATTGTTAAGTATCTTACACAGGCATTGAAAGAGAAATTTCAAGAGGGGTAAGTCCGTCTATTTTTAGAGTGGGAATGAAATGAAGACGTCCATTGATGCAATCCTCAAGGGTGACCGAAAAACTATCGCAAAATTGATTACGCTTGTTGAAAATAATTCTCAAGATGCCGCTAAAATTTTAGACGCACTTACTCCATATACTGGAAATGCACATATCATCGGTTTTACTGGTCCTCCTGGCTGTGGCAAAAGTACCCTTATTGATAAACTGACCAAAGAGTTAAGAAAAAGGAGAAAAACAGTTGCAATAATTGCTGTTGATCCTACTAGTCCATTTACCGGAGGTGCAATACTTGGCGATCGAATTCGAATGCAGGAATTAAGTACGGATAAAGGGATTTTCATTCGGAGTATGGCAACGCGCGGTGCTTTTGGTGGGATAGCTGATGCTACAGAAAATGTAGCTAAAATCTTAGATGCCTCTGGAAAGGACATTATATTTATTGAGACAGTTGGAGCGGGTCAATCTGAAGTTGAAATTATGAATGTAGTTCATACCTGTGTGGTTATATTTTCACCAGGGTTGGGTGATGATATTCAAGCTATCAAAGCGGGACTCATGGAGATAGCGGATGTTTTTGTCGTAAATAAAGCGGATCTAAATGGTGCAGACAAGGCGGCATATACTCTTAATGAATTCCTTGCCTACACCCATGGGACAACATGGGTGCCTCCAGTCCTCAAAACCATAGCGATAGAAAACAAAGGGATTTATGAATTAATAGATGCAATTAAGGCACATGGAAACTATCTGAAGTCAGAAAATCTCTTTTCAAAGAAAAAAAGGGCAAGGCTTAGCGCACACCTGCGTGAATTTGTAAGTAGGCGATGGAAGACCATCTTTGATGAGATAAAGAATACAGATGAATATAACGCTCTTATGAAACAAATTGAAGATAAGTTGATAGATATTCACTCTGCTGCAGATCAAGTTCTTTTTTTGATTGTCAAAAGACTTATCTCCACTTTTGAACAAGATAAGGAAGTTGATGAATTTGTTTAGACGAGAAAAATTAGATGAAATAAGAATGCGAAAAAATAAATGGGAAAACAACACTTTGAACCCTCTACTCGGTGTTCATCCTGAACGTACAAAGGAGTTTGTTACTGCATCAAGTACGCGTGTTGATCGCTTATATACGCCTCTTGATTTGACAGATTTTGATTATGTTACTGACCTTGGATTTCCTGGGGAATTCCCTTATACACGAGGCGTACAACCGACAATGTACAGAGGGCGTCTCTGGACTATGCGACAATACGCAGGATATGGAACTGCTGAAGAAACAAACCGACGATTTAGGCTATTACTTGAACAAGGACAGACAGGGTTATCTGTTGCATTTGATTTGCCGACACAGATTGGCTATGATTCAGATCATCCTCTTGCTCTAGGGGAGGTAGGCAAAGTAGGGGTTGCAATAGCTACCTTAAAAGACATGGAAGTTCTTTTTGATGAAATCCCCCTTGATAAAGTAAGCACCTCTATGACCATTAATGCTACCGCAGCTATTTTACTAGCTATGTATATCGCCTTAGCTGAAAAGCAGGGTATATCCCAGGATAAATTGGCTGGTACAATACAAAATGATATTTTAAAAGAATACATGGCACGAGGTACGTATATTTTTCCACCTAGCCCAAGTATGCGGCTGATCACCGATATTTTTGAATATTGCTCACAATATATGCCAAGATGGAACACAATCAGTATCAGTGGTTATCACATGAGAGAGGCAGGGTGCACAGCGATCCAGGAGGTAGCTTTCACTTTTGCAAACGCCATAGCGTATGTTGAAGCGGCGCTAAAAAAAGGCATAGAGCTAAATACATTTGCTAGGCGTCTTAGTTTTTTTTGGTGTTGTCACAATGATTTTTTTGAGGAGATTGCTAAGTTTAGGGCTGCGAGACGCCTGTGGGCTAAAATCATGAAAGATAGATTCCATGCAAAAAATCCCCGCTCATGGCAAATGCGATTCCATACTCAAACAGCTGGATGCAGTTTAACAGCCCAACAACCGGAAAATAATATAGTTCGGACCTGCATTCAAGCTTTAGCAGCAGTTCTTGGAGGAACACAAAGTCTTCATACCAATAGCTTTGACGAAGCTTGGCAACTTCCTTCTGAAAAAGCAGTTACCATTGCCCTTAGAACACAACAAATCCTCGGCCACGAGAGTGGCGTAACTGAAACAATTGACCCCTTAGCTGGAAGCTACTATGTCGAGTGGTTAACAGACAAAATTGAGGAGGAAGCAATGAAATACATTGATAGGATCGACAGTATGGGGGGCATGATTGAAGCTATAAAGAAAGGCTATCCTCAACGAGAAATTGCAGATAGTGCCTATGAATTCCAAAAAGAGGTTGAGAAAAAGAAACAGATCATAGTTGGCGTAAATCAATTTATGGATGAACGTGAAAAGGCCAAAATACCTCGGTTTAGAGTCGATCCTGAAGTCGAAAAAATCCAATTATCTAAATTAGCAAAAATAAAGAAAGAAAGGAACAATCTAAAAGTACAGGACTCCTTGGAACAGATTAAAAAAACTGCCAAAAGCGATGAAAACCTTATGCCCGTCATAATAGATGCTGTAAAAGCATACGCAACTCTGGGTGAAATTTGTAATATATTGAGAGACGTGTTTGGGGAATATAGAGCTACTGAAGTTGTTTAACATACGAGAAGATGTTTTCTATTTCAAGAAAAGGCTTATCATCAGGATTAGTACAAATTTATACAGGACATGGAAAAGGAAAGAGAGAATGAAAGTCAATAGTAAGCACTAGTGATTAAATTGACACAGGACTTTTTGTCATCGGATGCCATAAAAAATAAACTTCGTACAAAGTTCATTGGCAGAGAAATTCGATATCTCGATGAGGCAGAATCCACCAATGACATTGCTAAAGAGCTAGCAAGAAAAGGCGCGCCAGATGGTTTATTAGTGCTTGCTGAAACACAAACTAGAGGTAGAGGCCGTCTTGGGAGGGTTTGGCAGTCTCCCCCGGGAGGTATTTGGCTTTCTTTAATATTGCGACCAAAATTGCCTCCTCAAGAAGCGCCTAAGCTTACATTCGTTGCTGCAACGGCAGTTGCTACCGTCATTAGAAGTTTAGATTTAGATGCAAAAATAAAGTGGCCTAACGACATATTAATTAATGATAAGAAAGTCTGCGGTATTTTAACAGAGATGGAAGGTGAAACAGATGTACTCCATCATGTAGTTGTCGGGATTGGTATAAATGCGAATTTTAATAAGGATAACTTACCCAAAGATATCCAGAAAACAGCAACAACCCTTAAAAGCGAACTAAATACGACTATTTCACGAACCGAGTTCATTACTCATTTATTAAATGAATTCGAACATTCGTATCTATTATTTCTGAAGAATGGGTTTTCTCCTATTTTAGCCGAATGGAAAGAATTTTCTTGTATTTTAGGCGAAAATGTACGTGTATATCTAGGTGACAAAATAATTGATGGAAAAGCTATTGACGTAGACCAGAGCGGTGCATTGATACTTAAACTCAACAATGGATCTACTGAAAGAGTTTTTTCAGGCGATGTTTCACTTCGTAGACGTTCAAATAATAATTTATGACTAGTTAGATTAATATCTTTATATACCAATATTCGTTTCCAGCCTACTGATTTTCAATCCAGCGTGTATAATTAACGTTAGAGCGTGTATAACTAACGTTTATGATAAAGCTAATATTGACAACAGGTGTCCGAAACAGATGGTGTGGAACCCAAAGGAGGTTGCTTAAATGTCTACCGAACGATTCAAAGAATTATGGAGAAGGATAGAAGCGGCAAAGCTTGCGGGTGGAAAAGAAAGAATAGAAAGGCAGCATCAAAGAGGCAAACTGACTGCTCGTGAGAGAGTCGAATTACTCTTAGACCCTAACTCATTTGTAGAAACAGATCAATTTGTTACACATCGATGTACAGATTTTGGTATGGAAAAAAAGAAAATACTCGGTGATGGTGTAGTCACAGGCTATGGAACTATTGATGGACGCTTAGTCTTCATTTTTTCTCAGGATTTTACTGTGTTTGGTGGTAGTTTAGGGGAGATGTTTTCGCTTAAGGTTTGCAAAATAATGGACCTTGCTCTTGAAGTAGGCGCGCCATTTATTGGACTAAATGACTCTGGTGGAGCAAGAATTCAAGAAGGTGTCACAAGCTTAGGAGGCTATGGCGATATCTTTTGGAGGAACACTATGGCTTCTGGAGTAATCCCACAAATCTCAGCAATAATGGGACCATGCGCTGGAGGGGCAGTATACTCTCCTGCTATAACAGATTTCACAATTATGGTCGACCAGACGAGTAATATGTTTATTACTGGACCTAATGTCATTAAAGCGGTAACAGGAGAAGAGGTAACTCATGAAGAGTTAGGAGGCGCCATGGTTCATAATACGAGAAGTGGCGTTGCACATTTCGTTGTAAAAGACGAGAAAGAATGCATGGGAATGATTAGGAAACTATTAAGTTACCTGCCCTCAAATAACTTGGAGGATCCGCCTGTAGTCAATACTGGTGATGACCCAAATAGAATTGACGAAGAACTGGACACCATTATTCCTGATATTCCCACGAAACCATATGATATGAAAGAAATCATAAAAAGGGTTGTTGATCTCGGCGATTTTTTTGAGGTGCATCCATTTTTTGCGCAGAACATAATTGTTGGTTTTGGTAGATTAAATGGACGCTCTGTAGGGGTAGTTGCCAATCAGCCAAGTATCCTCGCAGGAACGCTCGATATTAATGCTTCAGATAAATGTGCCCGATTTGTTCGCTTTTGCGATGCTTTCAATATTCCAATCATTACATTCATGGACGTACCAGGTTTTCTACCAGGTACGGGACAGGAATGGGGAGGAATTATTCGCCATGGTGCAAAAATACTTTATGCATACGCAGAAGCTACAGC
>JAECRX010000007.1 GCA_016292335.1 Candidatus Sifarchaeum subterraneum
ATCGATCTTTAATGTAGAAAATACAATAGTCGGATCTGATAAAGGACATTATAATGGTCAACTATCATTAGTTGAGCGAGCCAAATAACCAGCTCTTTCGCACAAAAGATGAGCTGAACCGTACGATCTCCTCCTTTGTGCCCCCGCACTCCTTCCTCCTCAATTCATCAGTTATTTGTGTCCGTGACTATATTTAGGAAAAAGGTAAAAATGGTAATCAATTGTGAAAATAGTGTGCGATGACGAAAATTATAAAATACTGTTTATATAATAACAGTTGATCCTGAATTCACCATAAAATGGTTCAAAAAGTGTGAAAGACATGCACACACTAGCTGATATCGAGAAAAAAATTCAAAAAAAGTATTCTGAAAGCCAAAATGTGACTTATCAATGTCAGCGGTGTGGAATGTGCTGCTATAAGCTGTATAATGTAGTGATTATTCCTGACCTAGAACGCTTGAAAAGAGAAAATCCTGAACTCTTGAAGCATGTTCGGATACGTCCCAATCATAATAACACTTCATTAGTTCTGTATTTTCCTAAAAACCCTGATTCAAGTTGTATTTTTTTGAAAGATAAGAATGTTTGTACGATTCACAAGTTCAGGCCACTTGTATGCAGGTTATTTCCAACGGAAGTCAATAATACATGCCCAGGGCTTCATAAGGGGTCTGAAAAACTTTTTACTGAGGAAAAATTCAAGAAGGAAATGCACTTTTGGAGAGAATATTTTAGGCTTGAAGTGTATTTAAGGAATAAAAATAAATTTGAACAAATTCTTGCGTTATATTTTGAGGACGAAGAACAGAAAAAAAATCTCAGAACCCTTCGAAATTCGATGTTGCCAACTGCACTTTTTAATATTAGAAGCCTATTCCCATAGTCTGAAGTTAGACTTCTTAATAGTTACAAAAAACTTTATTGAGATCTTCTTTCCTTAACTGAGAAAATTTATATCTTTTTTTTAAGGATTTTCTCAATGTTGTTTAGAGTTTTCGTTATTTCTTCTAATCCTGCCTTCACAGCAGCTACAGTCCGTAAATTTTTAGTAGCTATTTTTTCCGATTTGTATTTAAACCCTCTTGAAAGATCTTCAGGCAATAACATACTGAAAAGATCATCAAGTTCTTTGAGAAAATCGGGGATAAAATATCTGCCAATGTTTCGCGCATTTGTGGGTTGTACAGGTATCATTCTAGCCGTTGTAATCATTAATTCAAGTGCTTCTTGAATATCTCCTTTATTATTAATCAAAAATCTGCTTTGTGACATTAACCATTTGGTAAGTGCTTTAACAACGTAGATTTGAACTTCATCTTTCAATAATCTTGCAACTCTTTTATCCTCGTCTTTAAGTAATTCTAGTAAAATGGGAACAGCACCTACATTTTCAACAATCTCTGGTGATTCAACACCGATCACTCCGATTATTTTCACGGTTTCAAGCCGAACATCCCATCTTTCGTCTTTTAGAAGACGTATAAGGGGGAAAATTATTTGTTCTGCTCTTCTTGGTTCTTTTTCAGCGATTTTACCAAGAGACCATACCGCTTTTTTCCGTAATCCAGGCTCGAATTCCAAAGCTTCAAACAATTGGGGGAGTATTTGATCTAATAGTTCTGGCATTTCAACTCCTAGTTTCCCGAGTGTTTTGGCAGCTCTTGTATCGACATCTGAATTTTTTAGTGCCAGAAAAATATCTTCCAGCGTTTGGGGGTTTTTCTTCACCAAATGAAGAATTCGATCAAATTTCGCATCGTCTTCCAGAAACAAGAGTAATTGTTTCTCTTCAGGAATCTTGTAGTCGAATGTCTTAAGGGATTCAAAAGCTTGACTACGTACCAACCCTTTTTTATCATCTAATGCTTTTACGAGAAAAGGTATTGCTCGTTCGTCACCGATTTTTCCAATCGCATCTGCAACATTTTTACGCACATACTCATTCATATCTGTTAACATTGCTTGTCCTAATGATTTTACGGCTATTTCAGTGCCAGTAATTTTGCTTAGCGAATAGGCTGCACAACTCCGCACTTGCCAGTGTTCATCATTCAATAATGCTTGTATCAATGAATTTACAACTTGTTTATCTCTGATAACGAGTTTACTTAATACATCAATAGCGCTACTACGCACATATGCATGCATATCATTCTTTAATGAATGCACTAATGACTGTATGATTTGTCTCCGCAGTTTTTGCTCAAATGTATTTTCAAAATGCGGAATTTCGTTGTTTTTAAGAAACCCGTCCATTCCAAGAATTTTGATGACAGTATTTGAGTCTAAATTGGATATGAGTGTCTTTTGTTCTTTCAATACAGATATAATCCTATAATAACTCATTATATTCTGTGCCAAATAATAAAAACATTCTCTCACATTTACTCCTGTTTTGGTAGAGGTTTCAAAAAAAGGAATCATAAATTTTTCAGCAAGGTCCATTCCTTCCTTTTTCGAAACAACTCGTTCTGCATCCAAGTCTACTTTGTTTCCAATTAAAATACAGGGAAGTATTTGATAGTGTTTTAATATTTCTGATTTCCATTTTTCGATATTCTCGAAGCTCCTCCTATCAGTAATATCATACACTAATGTAACACCGCTAACTCCTTTAAGAAAACCCAGAGTTCTCAGTTCAGATTCAGGCAAATCCCAAATTTGGAGTGTTAAATTTATGTCAGCAAAAGGCATGACGGTAGTATTATAAATGATTCCATCCTTCGCAGGATTGCGTATTCCCCAGTACCAGTATGCATCTGGTCTTCGTGCGAAATGCGACTGAAGCGTACTTTTTCCAGTGGTGGGATCCCCTATAATTAAAATCTTCAGATTATAAAATTCCTGCATTTATCAATCGACTCCATCTAATGCGTAAGCGCTGAAAAAGTAAGTTTCTTTCTGCCATGTTATTCCGAGGTTTGTTCATTGTAGCGTTGTAAATTTAAAAATATTCGTTGGATTAACAACAAATAATCAAAGCACATCTCTGTTTTCAGCAACTAAAATATCCTTTATCTGTAGTGATCTTTGCCGTTTGCTCTAATAAGCATTTTTTAAGTATAGCTAAATACTTTATTCACTGAATTGAATTTGATCGTGTTGTATAATCCGGTTATATAACTCCGTTCGACTCAAAAAATATTTAAGGCAGTTCATATATAAAATGCTCTTAAGCTTCTTTTTTTAGACCAAAAAAATGGAGATGATAATAAAAAACTGAGAATATTATCTCCCATAATAAAAAAATAGAAGTTAAAAACCCCAAATATATCCAAAAACAATCGCCTAATGGCGGTTACCCTCGGAAAAAAAATTTGGAGGAAAAATGAAAAATGGCAATTGACAAAGAAAAGGCAAAATGGATGTACAAAACCATGGTGATGATACGGACGTTCGAGGACACAGCACATGACCTAGTCTTACAGGGTAAACTACCAGGGTTCGTTCACCTATATGCGGGTGAAGAGGCTGTCGCAACAGGGGTTATGGGCGCTCTAAGAAAGTCAGACGCTATCTGTTCCACACACCGTGGCCACGGCCACTGTATAGCAAAGGGCGTC
>JAECRX010000066.1 GCA_016292335.1 Candidatus Sifarchaeum subterraneum
GAATAAGTTTGTCACAGGCTTGCGACCATAAAGAGTGAAGACCTCATCAATTACTTGCATTTTCAAATGAATTGTACTTGCGTTAATTGTGGTTTGCAGTGATTCAAGCCCTTCTCTACAAAAAGCCAAGAGGAAGTCGTTATTTCTTCTGATTTCTGTCACACAACGACCAATACATTCTTTGAGCTGATCGATCTCATACCAAGTTTCCAATACTTCATTGTTGATGATTTGCACTATATGCTCCCCTCTACTGATTTTTTTCAATTCAGCCATTGTTTTTATCCAAATTAGAAAATCTTCTTCCAGATTTTCGGCATTTAGTGGAGCGATTTGGGGGACGTTTTGATCTTTGTCTGGAACCTTTGCTTCGAAAATCCTTGTATAACGGTTAAAGATTTCAGAAGTTAAGTAAGGGAGAACTATTCTCTTTACTACCTCGACATCCCTCCCTCCTTCAGGAACTACGCAAACTCCTCTTTTTTGGGTTTTAAAATTAAAAGCAGTCGTTAAAGCGAATAATAATGCTATTGGGTCAGAAACATCATTCATAATTTCCAATAGGACAGTTGCACCTTTCGGATAGCCTCCAAATATATTATCTAAGCTTTAACGTTTCATAAAAATTCACCTCCGAAGGAAAAAAAGGAGAGATTCGTTGGTGGTGGAAGGGGTGGAATTAGGGATTCTAGGGAGCAGGAAGAGCAGTTAGGCTGCAAAGAATATTTCAACAATCTTTTCAAGTGGAGCAAAGACATGCCTCCGTCCAAGATGAAGCGGTATATCTGCAAGCCGATATATGCCATGAAGGCGGAGTAGATCTGGGTCATGACAGCCGTTAAAGTTTTTCCGATGGTCTTTTGGTTTTGAGGCCGAATTCTTGTTTTATGCATCGGAAGAAGACTTCTACGATCCATCTTTCTGAATACAAGGCGATGATCATCAATGGGTTGCAAGGACAGATATTGGTCAGCAGTTCAAAGGTGCCAAAATCGTCTTTCACCACTATTCTCCTCAGGTGGTGTTTCATTTTCGTCAGTTTCATTTGGTATTCTTCTATTACACAACCTTCCAATTCTAGCTTTCCTAGGAAGGCTACCTTGGTTTTTGCCAAGCTCAAATTCTTTCTAGGTGTTACAAACCATATTTTGCGGTCACACAAAATTTCGAACCGCTCATGATCATAATAGGCTTTATCCATCAATAAAATCGTGTCTTCCGCTTTACTGAATTGGAGGACGAAATTCACCAGATTTTCAAACTCTTGGGAATCGTGAACATTTCCAGAGGTGACATTGAGGCCTATAGGGATCATGGCATTCAGGTCAAAAGCTACATGAGGCTTCAGCCCGTTCTCGATTTTTCTGGAAAGGATCGAATGGCCATAGCCCGCTTTTGGATATGTGTGGGGGTTCAAGGGCTTGAATGTGCTGTCGAGGGCGTAGATTTGTTTTCCCCCAATGAAAGTTTCTTCAACAAACTTTTTGAAGATATCTACGTATTTGAGTTTCTTGAACATCCCTATATGCTTGGCTTTTATAATTAGGGTGCGGAAACACTCTCGAATAAATTCAAGGTTCATATCGTTTACGTCTCTAGAAATCTGAGCTCTGCTGATTACTTTATCTGGATGGCCACACCCACTCCTCAACAAAAAGTTATTGCTAAAGGCTGTATGCATATCTTTGACGGAATCCATGTCGTAAATGGCCATACACATCAGATCTTTGAGGAGGCACTGGATGTAATGTTTCTTTTTGTAATAGTTCAAGTTGTATTTTTCGACCAATTTCTGGAGGAAATCCATGCCCACAGTGCCAATCATGTGGCCAACGGAATATTTATTAAGGCGGAAATTGATATTTCTTGGTAGATGTTGGGTTGTTAACAATTTTTTTTACCCCAAAAAAAAAGAGGTCGGCAACCCAATATCTATTTTTTGTCGCCATAAAAAGGAAAAAAAGTTGTGGACTCGATCGCTGATTTTTTATGAAACTTCAAAGTTAAATACTCCAATCAAACGAAACTTTCAGCTAAAATTTCTGCAAAAGTTCTACGTAAAAAGAATCAGAAAGAATATAGAGAATTTTGAGGAGGGAAGATTATGGAAGAGGATATTTCGAAAGTTCTAAATGATGCCTATCAAGGAGCTTTTCCCTATTTGTCTGACACAGATTGGATTAAAGAATTTATATCTCTTCTTACCGAAAAAACAAAAATAGAAGAAATTGTCACCGCATTACAAGAAATGATAAAAAAAGAAGCTGAAATCGGGAAAAAAACGGATTTAAAAGTTTACCTAACATATTTGGGAAAAGTAGCTAAGAAGTATGTTTAATTTAAAAATTTTTAGATCTTTTTGAAAATAAGTAAAACTGAACAGATAGTTGAAAGAAGGCAGATAGGCGGCACATTAAATAATAGGCTTCTTTGAAGAAATAATCAAAAACAGAGGATTTTTTTAGAAAAATACTCTTGGCTGTTTCTACTCCTTTCTTTAAAGGGCAATAACAGAAAAATATGAGGGTACTTCGGCTAAATGAGCCACTATAAGGCTTTGGAGAAAATAAAAAGTGAGACAAATAATTGAAACGGAATTCAGATCTTTTCTCATTGGAAAAATGCCAGAAGGATGTAGGATATGCCAATTAGGCGCAAAACTTACTTTTTTTATTACAGGGCTCTGTATTAATCCACCTAGTTGCTCATGGTATTGTCCTATATCAGAAGAAAGAAGGAATAAGGATATAATTTATGCAAATGAACGACTTGTAAAGAATTCCAATGAACTTCTATTGGAAGCGAGGTTAATGGACGCAATGGGTGCAGCGATCACAGGGGGCGATCCACTTCTACCTTCTTGCAGTGATCGAACAATTGGGTACATTAACCTACTCAAAGAAGAGTTCGGAACCAAGTTTCACATACATTTGTATTGCAATACCGCAGATCACGTAACGAAGGATCTATTAAGAAAATTGAGCGAAGTTGGACTTGATGAAATTCGTTTTCACCCTCACGGAGCTCTGGGATGGAATAAAATTGAATGGGCACTTAATACTGAAATGGTTGTAGGTGTTGAAGTTCCAGCTATACCAAACAGGGAAAAGGAATTGATGAGTCTAGCCGCTTTTCTTGATGATATTGGCGCTTCCTTTTTGAATCTAAATGAATTCGAGTTTAGTGAGACCAATGCCAAAGAACTAAAAAAAAGAGGATTTAAACTCAAGTCAGATACTATTGCAGCGGTGGAGGGAAGCGAAGAAATGGCCATCAACTCATTGAGATGGATTGCAGAAAATACAAGTGAGCTAAATGTACATTATTGTCCTATTTATCTGAAAGATTCTGTTCAACTGAAAAATAGGTTGCTAAGAAGAGCCAAAAACGTTGCTAAACCATACGATGAAATTACTGAAGAAGGATTATTGATAAAGGGTATATTTTTTCCCAGCCCAAACATAAATACAGCGCCCCTTAGCACATTAAAATCGAAAATTCAGGCTGAATTCGAGATACCTGATGAAATGATATCAATTAACCAAGAAAAGAAATGTATTGAAACAGCATGGTGGATCCTTGAAGAAATCGCAGCGGAACTTAAGAAAAAAGGCTTCAAATGCTATATTTCAGAAATATACCCCACAGTTGATGAATTAGAAACTACCAGAATTCCCCTTTGATTTTTTCTTGATGTTCTATTCGATTTCAGAATTTTTTAATTCTTTTTGGAATAAATCGACTTTAGAGAACATAACAATTGCTTTATAAGCTTTATCACGTATTTCTTCTCTGTCAGCACAACCTGTAGGACAACCGTTAATGTTAATCACGATATCAATATTTTCGGCGTCAATGGATACAAATTCAAGATTTAATTTGGTCTGATCCACCTTTTTTTTGAAATCGCTAACTACCTCTACACGGTTATACTGTTGATTACAACCGCCACAATATTTCATTGCAATTCTCATTTATTTCACTTATATGACGGTTTGAATTGATTTCAATCAATTTTATTCTATGTTTTTTTAAAGAATGGTGTAGGTAAATACATTCATAAGTATGGCCTCCCTATTTGAATTGGGTAAGCGACATGAGCGTTCTGAATTGTAGGAGGAATGAAATAAAAAAGAAATATTGACGCGAAAAATTTGTGTTAAAAATAAAAAAAATATTGTGTGATAAAGGAAAATAAGCGATAACAAATATATTGTGTCTACTTCTCTATGACTTTAATTGCTTCTTCAGGACACGAGTCAACACATGCCATACAAACCAAGCATTCATCAACGTCAACGACTTTTGAAACATCGCCAACTTCGTATACATCTGAAGGGCAGACGTCTACGCATGTTCCACAGGCAGTGCACTTATCCTCGTCTATCAATATGTCTGAGTTTTCGCCTTCGTATTTTACAACTGGCATAGGAAAAAACCTCCATTTTGTTATTTTTGGTTAATCAGTTCCAATTTAGGTTCTCAAAGGGGATATATGTCCTCTTTTTATCTTTTTTGCGTGTCTTTCAATTTGGATAGTTAGAATTCTCTATAGGGAATATTATATTTGGATATCGATTCCCACGGCTCTTCTTATGATCTCTTGGAGTGGATCGACTTCCCGTTCTATAGGTCCATATTTATCAGGTATTTCTACTACAATAGGATAGGCCTTTTTTGAAAGTTTTGAAAGTTTTTTGATAGTTGGACGTATTAATTCACCGATTTTCTCCGAGAGAATTATCAGGCCTACGTCCTTTTCCTCGTAATACTGTAGAATTAACTTCTCAGCTTCATCCTGTGATCTAACCACATGTGCTTCCCCTATTCCAGCAAGTTTCAGGCCAATAGCTGTATCCTCATCACTAATTGACACTATTTTCATTAAAGAGCCTCATAGAAATGTTTACTTGGTAGTTGTTTTTACCAACGTTGATATGCCTGCTTCCACCGATTCTTCAGAATTTTTATTGTATTTTTCTTCAAGTTCAGAAATTATTTTATTTGTTTCTTCCATTATTTTTTCAATTTCACTTGAAATTGCCTCACTAGCAGATTCTTTCATTAATTTGGCTTTTTCTGTAACTTTTTCTTGAATTTCACTGATTATCTGATCGGCTTGTTTACGGCCATCTTCTCTAATTTTTCTGGCCTGAATATCTGCTTCTTCTGTAATCTTTAGAGCCTCTTCTTCAACCTTTTTGAGCTCTTTCACTATTTCTATTGACAAAAGAGAACATCTCCTATTGAATGTTGTCAAGATCTTCGGAATTTTTTTGCATTTTCTTCGATTATTGAGTTATTTCCCGATGTTGGGCCTCCTTTTATCATGAACGAAAATGCGGTATGATCAAAATGCAAGATCATGTTTTGATGCACGGTGGACAGGTATTTTTTTTTTCAATGGAAAAAATATTTTTCTTTAAAAAAACCTTTTCATAGAAACGAACCTGTCTGGTAATTCAAAAATTCAGAGAGAACTAGTATGAGGACGGGTATGGAAATAGTATTTAGGAAAGGCAAAATAAAGGAAAGGTATAGCAGTATATTTATTCAAGCGTAAATCATATAACCTCTCGTAGTTTGCGGGTCTATCTGTGGCAAGCCGTTCAATGTCGCCCGTATTTCTTGTCTATGAACGTGGAAAAAGGAAGGGATCAAAGAAAAACGCAGTAGGAATATCTAGAAATCAAATATTCGGTATTTTGTCGCTCATAAATACCCTGCAACAGTCAATTCTCGCATATTTTTCCTTGGTTAAACGAATTACCGGACAAGTTTCATAGGAAAAGAATTAGAAAAATAGATTATCCTTTAATGTATGTTTTTAGTAGGGAAGTTTCTGAATCAATACGAGGAGAATATCTCGATCACCTATCCTTCTACATTTAAAGAGATGGGGAAATTGAATTGTCAGAGTTGGAAAGGACAGTAAAGAAATATGTTCTGGCCAATGCCATCGAACACAATGGCAAAGCAGATCTTAACGCAGTTATGAAAATGATTATGGCTGAAAAACCAGAATTAAAAACGGAAGCCAAAAAAATTGTTCGAGAAATAAATAAATACATTGAAGAAATAAAATACATTCCTATTGACACGTTGAAAGAAAAACTCCAAAGAATTGCCCCAGAATTACTTACAAGGGATGAAAAATTAGAGGAAAAAGAACTCCCCGATCTTCCTAGGGCTAAACTAGGAAAAGTTGTTACAAGGTTTCCTCCCGAACCTAATGGATACTTGCATATTGGTCATGCGATGGCTGCTTTCATCAATTTTCTATATGTGCAAAGATATGGTGGCATTTTCTGGTTACGATTTGAAGATACAAATCCGGAAACAGAGAAGTTAGAATATTACGAAGAAATCAGAGATGATTTAAAATGGCTTGGCATAAATTGGAATAAAGAAAAAAGAAATTCTGACGAAATGGAACTCTTCTATGAATGTGCAGTACGACTTCTGAGGGAAGGCCATGCATATATTTGCACATGTCCAAAAGAACAAGCAAGAGATATGAGAAAAAAAGGATTAACGTGTAACTGTCGAAACAACCTTCCAGAAACAAATCTTGAATTATGGGCTAAGATGCTTGAACACGA
This sequence comes from Candidatus Sifarchaeum subterraneum, assembly GCA_016292335.1. Classification (GTDB taxonomy): domain Archaea; phylum Asgardarchaeota; class Sifarchaeia; order Sifarchaeales; family Sifarchaeaceae; genus Sifarchaeum; species Sifarchaeum subterraneum. Next base: position 6,603 of record JAECRX010000066.1, read on the forward strand.
ATTCAGTCCAGGAGAAGCAGTTTGGCGTCTTAAAGGAAATATGAAAAGTGAAAACTATGTTATGAGAGACCCTACACTGCTCAGGATTGTGGATACGCCACATCCCATTCAGGGAGATAAGTATCTTATCTGGCCCACTTATGATTTTGCGAATGCCATTGAAGATGCTGTCTGTGGAATAACACATATATTGCGAAGTGAGGAGTTCCATCTTCGCGGAGAATTACAGGCCTACCTAAGAGAACTTTTAGGATATAAGAATCCTGAAGGGATAGAATTTTCTAGATTTAATTTCAAAGGTACTCCGGTATCGAAAAGGAAAATCAAGCCATTAATCCAAGAAGGAAAAGTTAAAGGTTGGGATGACATCCGATTGTCTACAATTAAGGCGATAAAACAAAGAGGAATTCTGCCAGAAGCAATCCGAGAATTCACCATCCAAGTAGGTATCACCAAGGCACAACCAACTTTTGATTGGTCAATGTTGTTCAGCATCAACAGAAGCATCATTGATCCACTGGTCAACAGATATTTCTTTACCCCAAATCCGGTAAAATTACATGTGGAAGATGCTCCATCAATCCAAGCCAGAATAAAAAGACACCCAGAATACCCTGCCAGAGGATACAAGGTAATTTACACATACGATAACTTTTATATCGCGGAAAATGATGCCGAAAAATTGAATATTGGCTCAAAAGTACGTCTCATGGATCTGTACAACATAAAAGTGGAAAAAAAGACCCAAAAATTGATTGAAGCCATTTTTGAGGAAAGCGAATTAATCAAAGGAATTCCGATCATTCAATGGGTGCCAGAGGGGAACAATGTTCAAATATCTTTGAATGTGCCAGATCTAATTTACAAAAATGAAGAGTTTAACCCAGATAGTCTGAAGATCCTAAAGGGTGTAGGAGAATCAGCTTGTAAAGAACTAAAAGAAGGGGAAATAGTGCAATTTGTGAGAATTGGGTTCTGTAAAATTAATAAAAGCGATTCAGAGAAAATAATTGCATCATTCGCACATAATTAACATGAACAAGAAAGTTGTTCGAGAGGTCTGATTTTGATTTCCTGCATATTTCTACATCAAAACAAGCGAGAATGCTTCCTCCCTTTAGGGGGTAGATGAATCGCGAAGTTTCCCATGATAAAAATAAGAATTTTTCATCTCCCTCCCCTGTTGATTTCTGTTCTATTAGTGGACATGCAGCTCATAATAAAATTTATTTTAAATCGCGATCTTACCCATCGATAGTATGTAACAGTTAGAGGCGTAGAGGTGTGCTTGTGCAAAAAACGATTCGCGCAAAGGTCCTTCACCCGACGAAACGGAAATCATCACTTTTGGAGCGAGAATATAAGAATTTTCAGCAATTTCTTCGGGGTTCTACCGATGTGGTGCTCTATTCTGCGACCAAGCAACAAGCAGAATGGCTTTTGAAAAACTTAAAGTACAATCCGAAAGACAAAGCATATCCTGTGATTCTTCGACACGATACCATCCGTATTGAAGCACAAAACACACAGTTGACCAAATATTGGTTCAAAATGCCTGTGTTTGGTGTGTGGGGTGGTATTTGGCTTCCGATAGCACCTCACAGCGAATATATGAAGGACAATAACATCGAGCTAGATAAGGTGGATTTAAGAGAGACAAAGCTGGTCAAAGAGAATAATGAGTGGTTTTTGCACATCACCATCCGGAAAGAAGTCCCCTTGAAGAACTCCTATTCATC
>JAECRX010000067.1 GCA_016292335.1 Candidatus Sifarchaeum subterraneum
AACCAGAAATCATAATTTGATAAAGAGATTGTCTTACAATCTTTTTTATCTTTTACAATGCGAATTTGCTGGAGTACAATAGACTCCTTTAGCTTTCGGTTTAATACTACTTTTTTATTGGGTAGCTGGAACCGGAAATAAATTTTCTAAACAGCGAATTAAGGGGAAAAGGCGTGAACAAAAAAATTGTCTTAGAAAAATTAAAGGAACTTCTATCAGAAGTGGAAAGTGAGGAACCGGAACAACTGGAGGCTAAACTAGAGAGTTGTTGGGTAGAGTGCTGGGAGAAAGAACGAAATCCATCAATTTCTCAAGAACTCATATATGAGAATAGAAAAATACTCGAAGAAATATCTATCGCCATTGAAGTATATCAAGCTGGCGTGATAAATTCACAAAAGTTAAAAGAAATCAAAACAAATCTCCTGAAAAAAGAATTATAATAAATTTAATTCCACTATCTTAACTTAACTCTAACTAATTAAATTGAAGTCTTCATCCTCTTAACTTGAACCTACTATGATTTTTTTCTCCAATTTTTTACTTTGAATTTAATTCTTCCTGTAGCTCGATGAGATTTTCTAAGATTCTTTGCCAGTACTTCTCTTGTATTTCTAATCTCTTGCTTATTCCCTCATAGAAAATTTTCATATTGGAACTTTTAAGAACACCATTGAGCACTTTAAATACTCCTAAATTTTCTTTGAATCTTTCATAAGCTTGCATAGATGCTTCTAAATCAATACGCGCTTGCATTAATCCGAATTGGAGATTGTTGTATGGAATTTTACTTGGTATAATTTCATCAATTTTTTTCTCGGAATCCAATAGTTCAGAGAGTTTTTTTATAGCAAAATCTTGATTCTCCCAGATCGCAGTTAAGACTCGTAAATAACATTTGGATATGTATTCATAAGATTTTGTTCTGAACCTGAAAGTTTCAATCATTTTTTCTCTGATTCTACTGAAAAGGTTTGATAACTCCCATAAATCCTCAAGATAAAAATTCTCCCAGCGTTCATCATTAAACTTTAAGAAACTTTCTACTTTTGAGTAGAAAGTCTCCGCGAAGATGATCAATCGGTTAATCAATTGTAAGACTGTTTTAATAGCCTTTGAAAGGTTATTTTCGTCCGAAAGTAGTTTAGTATATGACAAAATTTCATCATGATTTTTTAACCATTCATTAGCTAGCTTCCCGGATATTTTTACGAATCCGAGAGTGTTCTGGGAGTAGATTGGGGTAAATTCCTCAGGTATAGCCTTTGATTTGGGGGATAATCTTGAAAAATATTCTTTGATTTGGGGAAGAGTTGAATTAATTGTATGATTAACTTGAAATTTAAATATATTAAAATCTACTTTATTAATATCAACTGCGTCCTCGATTTTAATTTTCTTTTTTAGAACCTTGAACCAATTAGGTTCACCAAATGCATTAACCAAACCTGCGAAAAGTTCATACCATCTAATAATTCCCTGAATGTAATCATCAATATAAAATAGTATTAACCTCATACCCTTAGTAAAATTAAGAGAATTTTGGTCTATTTGGAAGATTTTTTCCTTTGAATGATCCTTTACAAATTGACTTACCCCCATTCTCGAGAAATCATCTTTAAGACTCGTTATCTCATTATGATACTTCACTATTAACCTGAAAAATTTCTTCAATGGTTCGTGAACCCTACCTAAGTCCTCTAGCAAAATAGTCACTCCAATATTGGACGGTTTTTGATTTCTCTGTAATGCAAGGGTTTACAATTTTAAGCATTAGCATACATTTTTAACAGAATTACTTCTTTTTGATATTAATATTACTTTTTTCACGTAGTAGGTGTTGTAATTCTATTAAGTTTTGGGTATATTTAAGCCAGTATTTATTAATAATTTCAATTTCTTTTACAATTATCTCGTACCGCTCCCATAGAACTGGACTATTAAGGTATTCTGCCGCGAGTCTCATTGCTTCAACATTTTCTTCCACTCTTCTAAAGGCTCTATCCGCTAGGAGAAAATCGTTTCTAGCCTGTACCAATCCGAACTCAAGGTCCTCAAGTGAAAAGTTCTGCGGAATTAAATCCTCTAGTGATATTTCAGACCTTATGAATGATTGGAACTTTTGACGAGCATTTTCTTCGCTACCCCAAAGCATAGTTAAAATTTGAGTAAAAGAGTTTGCGAAATATTCGGTTGCCTTCATTCTACAATAAACAATGATAGATATATCATGGTTTAACTGTTTAATTATTTCTGAAATCTTCTTAATGTTTTTGGTGGAAAATTCTAATCGACCACCCAGATTTAAATTAAGATAATCTGCCAGTTCCCTGAATTTGACTCCGAACTTAATAAACTTGTTAATTATTTTCTTCACCTGATGTACACAAGTAGAAATATCTTTTTCTTTTTCAACAATTGAGAAGTGTAAGCTTATTTCCTTTCGAATTTTGTCCCAGTGACTTTTCTGTTTTTCAACCACTTCGATAAATCTATCGATTATATCCGAACAAAAAAAGTCAGAAACTTCTCTAAGCTGCCAAAACTTGTTATATACCTTAACCGTAATTCTCTCAAGCTCTGGAAAGATAAACTCGCCCGTGGTTCTCACTTGAAATTTGAGAAAATCTAAATCGATGTCTGCAAAATGAATAAATTCCTCCAGTTTATTTTTCTGACTAAAAATTTCATAATATCTTTTAATGCCAAGAGCAAAGACCAGATTTGAAAAAAATTTCAAGCCCTTAACAATTCCTTCAATATAATCGTTGAGGAACGACACTAATGTTGACACAGCCTCGGCTGATTTCTTAATTGTTTTGATCACATATCCATATTCGTATTTTTCAAACGATTTACCCGATCTTGAGGCGAAATCCTTATCCACAGAATACACGAAAAGTATTATTTCTGAAACCATATTGTAAACTGACTTTAAACGATTAATAATCTCTTCTTCCATCGTTTTCAAGGAGGCTCCCCTCAAATTTGGGATCATTTAATGTAACTCACTTAACACGTCGAAAAATATTCTGATTACTTATCTTTACTTGTATAGTAACATTTGAGTCAAAACTATAAATCATTTTCCAAGCAAATATATGAAGCCTATAAATTAATTAAATAGAATTAGCAGCTCTTAACCCATCTTCTTTTGTTAACTATTCCCCATTAGATTCAAGTCCGTTATCATCCACTTTTTCACATTCTTGTTTCTTCATTTTTTTGGTTATCTGTTTTTATAGTGGTTTGAGGTTCTTGGTTCATTGTGTATACGTCAAGGGTTTGTTGCATTCTGTTTACTACGGGTTGTGCGTTTATCTTAAGTCTCTTTTTTATCTGCTTTGCTAGATTAACAGGGTTTCCAAACGTGGTGTACACCTGTCTCGGTTCAACAGCACTCACGCATTCCAAGAGTTGATTAAAGTCAGCGTGGGAACTGAGTGGAAAAGCAGCATCGATTTTGTAAGCTTGTTGCATGGCGAAAAAGAATGAACGATTGGCCGCCCAGCCGGTACAAACAGCTATCTTTGGAAGCGAGTTTAGATTAAGGCTTTTTGCCAACCTATCGGGAGCGTCTTTAGTCAACCTGAATTGAGGCAATAAAATCACACCTCCCCCCTCCTCAATAACCTCTCTCCCTTCCTCCGAATCTATCTGAAGATACTTACCCAATCCCGACTTATAGCGTTCAAAAATCCTGTTGAAATCAAAAATTTGCCTAGAAACCAAAACATCATAACCCAATCCCCTAGAAATCAATCTGGTCAACTCTTGACACTTGCCCAAAGAATAACCCATCAAAATCAGAGGAATACCATCAGAGACATTTCTCTCCACATAATCCAAAATCTCAGCGTCGAGCTCCTCCCTCTCTGGAAAAACATATTCCTCCGAGCCAAAAGTAGCCTCAATTACCAAAACGTCACAACCCATAACATCCGCTCTCCGCTCAGTCACGCTCTCACAAAAATTAATATCCCCCGTATAACCAATCAACTGCTCCCCCGTATCAATCTTAAACTGTAAAGATCCCATACAATGACCAGCATCATAAGCCTCAATAGAAAATTCATCAGTCTTAAGACCAAAATTCCTTTCCAAATAGACTGTATTCTCTAAAATCTTTCTTTCCCTCTTTTCTCTTACTAATCTAGTTATCTCATGAGTAATCCTTGAGGCACCAACTCTTACCCCCTCACTAGCCTCTAAAAGACCTGAAATATGGTCCCTATGACCATGAGTAACAAGCACCAAGTTAGCAGAATCAAAATCAGCATTCGCTCTGGGATCAAACAAAAAATTCAAATCATCGACCTCAATCATTAAGCCCCTGTCATAAAAGATTCTGCCCATAACACTAACCTCATTATGATTAATGATGGTAAACTTTTGTCTTTTATGCATAATCATCAAAAAATCCTTATATTAAAATAAACAACTCAATCAATTCAGATTTCTTGTATACTCTCTAAAAAATTCTTCCGACAACCCCTCATAGCCTATCGTCGTAGTTTTAAATTTTTTATTTTTGAAATTTATCAAGAACTTTTTATTTTAAAATATAATTTATTGCCTTTCAGATTAGCTGTAATTTTTCCCAACTTAACGAGTCTTTCCAGATATCCAAGGGCAGCCCCCTGAAGAAGATAGTTACTCTCATCCACTTCGTAGGCTTCAACAATTAGATCCTCCAAGACAATTTCCTTTCTTTTTTCCAAAACTTCCAAAAAAAC
>JAECRX010000068.1 GCA_016292335.1 Candidatus Sifarchaeum subterraneum
CTAAAACTCCTTCAACGCATTCTTCTACAATCCTTTCTATTCCTCTGACATGTGGAACAACAAGATACCTTGCAAGAGCTGAAGTCACGCCATGTTTCATTAAGAAAGTTTGGGCGCTAATTGGTCTTTTAAGCCCAACAATGCTCTCAGGACGAAGAGGCACAAAGGGAAGCTGTCCTAACTCAACTTTTAGGTCCTTATTCAAATCAATAACAAACTTACGGCAGAAATATGGATCCATTTTTATTTCATTACAAAATTCATCAGTCGCTTTCTCAATATCTGTTCTACAAAGAACCAAAGTAAGGTCAAAATCAGCCCACTCAGTAGAATGAATAGAATATAAATCTTTAAAATTTTGAAATGCTTTAGAGAAATTTTCTTCTGGTTGACTATCTAATATCGCAAAACCAACCAAGTTTGGTTTAAGAGTAAGAAGGAGAAAAAGTGGATCAGTATTGCTGGGAGACGGCTCTATTCTATACTCTCTATCTTTCAGTAATTGCTCTAAGATACTGCTAAATTCATTATATAGTGTGTTCATACCTCTATAACCTCTGTTATTTTACTATTTAATTCACTTAAATTTTGTGAATTAAAGCAACTATTAATTAGATTTTGATACCCACAACAATTAAATCTGCTATCTGGATCTGTGATATTCGGATCTTTCTCAGTGCTTTTTTTTTCACTTTCCAAAATTGATTTAAACTTTTTATTCCAAGAGGTATTATGAATATTCCGAGTGACTACAATTACAAATCTCTGTTCACTTCCCGGATATTGACTCTTTGCATATTCAAAGCATTCTTCATGAGTTTTCCCGGATACAACAATTATATCAATAATTCTATCTTGAATCTTTATGGTAGCATGGACGGGTGAACCGTTTACTTCTAATGTCCTACATACTTTCATTATACTAAGTGAATACACAACGGTCTCTAAATTTTGTTCCTCATTGTCATCCCAATTGTCTATATTATGAATTTTTCTTCCTTCAATCTCTATCCATTTGTCTTTTTTCTTTTGGATTTCACACGAACTCATCACGATATATCTACACAAGAACTCACCAGATTGTTTTCTTATTTCTTCGCAGAGATCTCTATGTGCCTTTGTAATATTATTTTTAAGAGGATGCACCTGTTCATTTTCTAGAAAGGGGACAATTCCGTCTAATTGATCATTAGTCCATTTGACTGATGCTGGTACTGGTCTGCTTGGAACTCTTGGATCATCAATCCCATCATCAATTGCATAAACAATGGCCTCATCTATTGGCAAACATCTGTTTTTTGGACCCAAATTAATAAATGAAGGAAGACGGAACTTAAACGAATGAATGCAAGCACCCATTTCCCTGAAAAGTGCTTCTTTACATCTTCCAAGACTATCTGTGCCTCTGAGTTTTTGGCTCGTTAAAGCAAAAGTTGGAGGACAGCCTTTATTATCATAAGAAGCCATAGGCGAGGAAATTAGAGAACTATATCCATAGTTCTGATATTTTCCAGGAAGAGACCCGCCTGCAGTGTTAGCGAAGAGAATTATACCTTCATTCCGATTTATAAAAGGACATCTGTCTCTTATCTCAAAATAGTCTCTAGCATTTTCTAGGAAATTGCGATGATTAGGCTCGGGGTTAAATTGAAGTATAAAAACTAAATTCATCTCTTTTCTTGTATTTGTACTACGCCAATAATTATCAATTTCAGAGAAGACTGCCCATATACCATAACTTGTTCCGATTGGACCAATCCAATCAAAACATATTAGAGATAAAAAACGGTATTTTGTCTGATTCTTAAATTTTCCAGAAAATACATAAACTGAACGACCAACAAACATCTGGCTATGTGTAATATTCTTCTCAGGCCACGAGGGACTCAACTTTGGTTGAACCCATCGTTTCAATAAACCATTTGTTTTTGCCCACATAATACAACAATTAACCCATTGGTCATCTCGAACTTTTCCTGCTTTGTTTTTCTCATGCACCTGCGTCGTATCCCCACTGCATAAAGTAGAATATTCATCTTTAGTCAGGCCATCAATCCCACCAATTACAATTGTCCCATCTTTCCATAGATCACTTCTAAGAATTTCTTGTATCTTCTGAACTCCTTCCAATCCAGGAATTGAGTATTCTGGGAATATCGTGAAATGCGTTTTCTCACAGCCATGGTCTCCTTGCTTTGCAATTTCAAGGATTCTAATTATCCGCTCTATTTGCCTGCCTTTCTTATTATTTTGCCAACGGAAAGGTTCATCACTGCATAATTCGACAAAGGGTTGCATAATAACTATTCCAATACCCTCATCAGGTAAAGTGAAATTTAATTTAATTTCTTCGACTTTTATCAGATCCATTATACACTATTCTCCTTCTTTTTCTATTTCCAATGCAATTTTAGTTAACGTTTCACAGATATCCGAAGTTGCGAATAATAGAGGAGATTTGACGTAAGTCTGACAGATTGACATCCTCCCTACCCCTTGGGGGTGGGGAGGATGTCGCTTTACTCATCCAAAAAGTAACCAGCTGGTTTTTTAAGAACTTTGGCAATTTTGACCAAGGTTTTTATGGATGGTAGCGATGCCCCGGTTTCATAACGAGAGATGCTTTTCTGTTTGGAATTAATCTTTTGGGCAAGTTGAGTTTGGGTTAGGTCTAGTTCTATGCGGGCTAGCTTTATCCTTTTGCCTAATTTCTTTGCATCCATTTGTTTTCTTTTTTAAAAGCACTTGACAATTTATACCTTTTGTGGTATAATATATACCATATGAAGGATTAC
>JAECRX010000069.1 GCA_016292335.1 Candidatus Sifarchaeum subterraneum
AGGAAATGAAGGTGCTGAAGGAGATGGAGGAAACGCTGAGAAGATACAAACCTTTCCTGAGAGAGAAGTTCAAAGTGAAAGCAATAGGAATTTTTGGTTCTTATACCAAGGGCGAAGAATCCGAAGAGAGTGATGTAGATATTCTTGTTGAGTTCTATGAGCCGATTGGATGGGAATTTTTTGACCTTAAGGAATTTCTTCAGGAGATTCTGGGCAAAGAAGTTGATTTAGTCACAATGAAAGCCTTAAAACCACAATTGAGGGATAAAATCTTGAAAGAGGTCGTTTACGCATGAAAAAGAGAACAAACAAAATGTTTGTTGAGGATATACTGGATACCATGGATAAGATTGACCGATACATTAAAGGTTTGACCTACGAAGCATTTTCGAAAAATGAGCTGGTTGTGGATGCAGTGATAAGAAATCTTGAAATTATCGGCGAAGCTTCCAGAAATATTCTGGAAAATGTTAGAAGGAAATATCCTGAAATTCCTTGGAAAAGGATGATTGGGTTAAGGAATTTTGCAACTCTTGAATACCTTGGGGTTGATTTGGGTATTATCTGGGAGATTATAACTAAGAATTTACCAGAAACGAAACCCAAGATTGCAACAATGTTGATGGCTTTTGATTAAGTGAAAGAATGAGCGGCTTTGGGCACTCTTCTCGCCTTACAGCTCATCGCCCTATCGGGTCACTTAACAGCCGGTATGTGGCTCGCTATCGCTTGCTCAAACCCTTCAATACGCTCAGGACTTAGTATACACACGGAACGTTAAGCAAAATGCCCGATGCCGTGAGAAAAAGTTAATCGGTGGGAAGGAAATGAAGGTGTTGAAGGAGATGGGGGAAACGCTGAGAAGATACAAACCTTTCCTGAGAGAGAAGTTCAAAGTGAAAGAAATTGGAATTTTTGGTTCTTATGTAAGGGGTGATACATCCGAAAAAAGTGATGTGGACATACTTGTGGAATTTTATGAGGGGGCAAGTCTTTTTGATCTTGTTGATCTGGCTGAATTTTTGGAGGAGTTGCTTGGTCTTAAAGTTGACCTTGTTACAAAAGATGCCCTTAACCCCAGAATAAAGGACGCAATTTTAAATGAGGTGATCTATTTTTGAAGAACAGAAAGCCAGACCTCTATACTTCAGACATCCTGGGGGCCATAAAAGACATTTTTCAATTTGTGGAGTGATTATCCTTTGAAGAATTTGCAGGGGATAAAAAAGCCTTTATTCCTTTGAAATGATGTAATTTCGAAGAAAAACACGTTTGATATTCGAAAATTCCCATTCGTTTGAATTTGTTCTAGAACAGGGGGTAATCCCCTTGCAAAATGATTATTCGGAAGTACTGATTCTACCAGTGTTTTTTGAGCTCAGATGCACATTTTTCTGGTGACCGATAAGTTAGCGCTATTTTAAATCCGATTTCTGCAAATCCTCTGTCACTGACGTCCAAGTTTCGCAACGGCCTGGACCAAATCAAGCCAAACACCCTGAAATTTTCCGAATATGTATCCCAAACATCGGAAACAAGTATCATATTTATAGATCGAATTCCCGTTTCGTGATATCCTACAAATATCTTATGTAAACCTTCAGCTATACTTTGCCATGCATCATCAGAAAGAGGAAATGAAGAATAATTATGAGATATGAATATTACCTCATCACTTCCTGCGATTGGACACCAAGCTGTCATCCAAGAGAATTTGTTCTCATCAACACCGGTTTCTCCTATCCATCGCTCATCATTTTCTTTTTCGCACTTGATATAATCTAAATAAAAATTTGAATGATTTTCTGAATAATATTCCTCGCTAAAATGGAGTGACATGCCCAAAAGAGGATTAGGGATTGGTGTTATTAATAATTGAAAATGGGGCTGTAAAACAGAAGATGCTGAAGGTCTCAAAAAATTCATGTTGACGGATGGATAGATCTTTTCTCCACTTTCTTTATTTTCATCGTATATTCGAAAAAATTCTTGAGATCCTATAAACGCATCATGTAATTGCTCAATTTTAATGTCTTTCAAAAAGATTGATTCTGCTTCTGTAATTCGACAAATAGCCATCTTTGTCCAACTCCAGAGATTTGGAAAAATCACTGCCTCATTCCTTTGGATACGCCCGTAAACCAGATCTGATGGTGTATATTTTTCGGGCTCCGTAAAATAGTGCACCCTAGGTGTCATCAAATCTTTGATCAGTCCTTCAGGAACCTTATATGGCTTATAGGCAGCTCTTGCCGTCGAAACAGCTGCCCAATGCCATTTCAATAACGGATGTAACCTAATTTCCGTATCATACTCTTCTTTGCCAATATTCTTTAACGTATCAGGGAGTTGTTGTTGAATATTCAAGACGATTCTTTTTAGTTCCAACTGAATCTACCGTCCTAGCTTTTTGGTAAATAAATTAACTTGACATTGTCACATTCTTCATAATTATTAAGTTTTTTGTGGTCCAAAGCAGGGTTTTTCCCTGTAAGATCTTTTCTTCCATGTATATTGATATTCTCGGATGTTTGGTTGCCTTTTCAGGTCAAAAGCGGAAATTGTTGCTTTATCTTTCCATTGCGATTTCTTTGGCTGTTTGCTGCCGTTTTACGAAAAAAAAGATGGCTTAGGACAAGTTCCGAAATATAGAAAAATAAATTATACGCTTTTTAGTAGTAGAGAAAGGGAAATAAGGTGGCGAATATATGCCAAAGGAAACACGTCTTAAAATTTAAAAAAAATATAACTGGAATTGTGGAAGATTTGAAAAAAAGGTTACAGGAAAGTGCTGAAGTGAGACGAAGGGAAGCTGATTGGAAGTTTATCTTTGCTCAACTTCCCACCGTTGCTCAAGCCCTCATTGAACTTACTTATACTGGCGATCTACTGCGAAGTGCTAAATTTGCAGATATGAATCCTATTGAATTTGATTATCTGAGAGAGAAAGCGCGCATAACCTATGACTTATAAAAAATTGGAGTCCAAATTTTGAAAGATATATCAAATTCATCCACATTACTTCGGCATAGAAAACTCTTATTAAATGAGTG
>JAECRX010000070.1 GCA_016292335.1 Candidatus Sifarchaeum subterraneum
CTCCAGAAATTAACATGAAAAACATACGAAAGCAGCGAATCTGCATTTTCAAACCCAATTTATATAAGTCAGCACTAAGAAACTTCAGAAAATTTATTCATAATACTATATTCTTCAATAATTCCATCAGAGTAATACTTCGCTCATTAAAAGATAGGTTTTTAACTTAAAAGGGCAAATTTTTGATTTGGAGAACATCATTTTTTTGTCTCAAAAAATCATTGTGTGTGATTTCCTTGACCCGAGAGAAACGTCTGTTACTGCTTATGCACCCGCTCAGAAGGGAGATATACAAGTTGATATGTGAAAGCCCGGGAGCTTATTTCTTTAAAATCGCGGGTGATCTAGATACGCCCCATGGTACTCTGTCCTGGCATCTAAGAATGCTTGAAAAAGCGGGATTAATAGCAACATTGAAATTTGGCGGTAAAAGATGCTACTACCCAAAAATTTTGAGAACAGAAGAAGCCGAAAAAGCATTCGTGGCACTAAATTCTGATAAAGCACGCGAAATCTTTTCTTATATAATGGAAAATGAGGGAACCTACCAGCAAGAAGTCGCTGATGAATTAAATGTTCATCATGATACAGTTAGATGGCATGTTAAAAGATTAAAAGATGCTGAGTTAATTTATTCAGAACACGATGGACGTCGTTTAAAGTATTATATTGATACAATCGGAAAAAAATTAATAGAGGGGAGCCTTAACCTAATATCTGAAAGATATCTGAGATTTCTTATTGATAGATTGGAAGAAGGCTGCCTTAGTCCAACAATCATCGAAACCACTAAAGATAGAATTGTAATCAGATTGGAATGCCCTGGAGTTGAAGATTGCATTTTAGAGCTGGATCTTTCTAAGTGGAAATTCATTGATGGTAGGGAGATCGAAGAAGAAGAGAAAGAACCTGAAGTCGAACACGTTGCAACCACAAAGGTTTGAGAAAATCTTAACTTCTGACTACATCAAACCAACAATTTTCGTCTTCAAATAGGCATTAGCAATTCCCTCGTTAAGAGTTGTCTAAAAAATAGTCATAGGGGTCTCTAAAAAATGAATTTATGTGAAAGTTGCTCAAATATAGATTGCAAATTTGCCAAATATGAGCGGCTTGTGAAAGCCTATGCAGCAATAAAAGAAGATTTAGAGAAATTTACAGATGACTACGAAGCAGACTATGAGATCATCTTTGATGTTAGAGTCACTTCATGTAGTAAATATAAACCTTAAGAATTTCATTTTCTGAACTTGCCAAAATTGTCCGTGCGACTTGCATAATCTTTGTCCTATGAAGGTTTGCTTTAAAAAATCTTTCACACCTACTCATCGGTGCACTGAATCGCGTTGTTCAGCCATGTTTTGAAAAATTCCACTCCTCTATCTCTGGGGTGTACATACCTTATTGCAGAAACCCCGGGACGTGGGAGCTGTCTAAGTTGTCCGATGGTGATGCAGGGACCCTGCTACCCTATCATCAAGTAGTCCATAAATTTTCATTGACTCCCAAACAAAAAATTGGGACCAGTTTTCTTAAGATTTTCATGCCAGTGGCTAGGCATAGGTTCTTCATCATAAAGCAGTCTTCTATTTGCTTCCAAAAGGGTAACTTCATTCTCTAGATATTCAGCAAAACATTTTATCGAATGTTCTTTGGGGATTTCAAATAGTTTGATTTCTTCTTTCCAACCTGAGCTTCTGAGAAGATGATGATCAAGCAGAATAAGTGGAATTGATTCTGCCAACTTTCCTATATTTTCTATTCCTTTTCTTAAATCTTCTTCTTTGATTCGAAAACCTTTGAGGTATGTAGGAGGTCCCCCTAAAACTAAAATATCTGGTTTTTCGTCAAGTATATACTCCAAAGTTTCATCGACTATTGGCCCTTGGACATCAGGGGCATGTAAAAAGGTATCGCCACCCACCTTTACCGTTGTTAATAAAACCCATCCTAATTTTGTTTTTTCAGGTCCATGCCAAAAGGGGGGTGAAAATTTTACTGAAGTCCTACCAAATTTGAATTCATTTTCATCAGCAACTAGTATTTCGCAATTTTCCATTTTCCAAATAAAATACGCCCTTTTTCGCTGACTATAATTTATTTTCTCTCGGTTATCCTTAGCTAGAATATTTTTTTCATTATAGACTTTTTCAGCAATTTCAGGGGAACACCAGTTCCAAAGCCAGTCTTTATAACTAGGAGTGTAATGATCAAAGTGATAATGAGAGATCGAAAGAATACTGGCTTGCTTTGCTTTTTCGATGATTTTTTCTTTCGCATGTGCAAGAGCATAGTATTCTGCTTTATGTGGCAATTTAGAGAATCTACGCCCAAGTGATGCACCCGGATCAATCAATATTTTTATATCCGGGGTTTCAACAAAGACACTTAATGACCTGACACCTAAAGATTCTGCAGCTAAAGGTTCTATTTTTAAAGTCAAAATTAGTTCACCTCAAACACTGCAAGGAGCCTTGCTCATTGAGATGGGAGAAAAATCGCGTTTTTATGACTTTTTGAAAAGCTCGGGAGTTTATTTACCTTTTTCAAAGTATTCAATGTGTAGATATCAAGCATTGACCGTATAAATATTGACACAAATGCATATACTTGATTTTATATGAAAATATTTCCTCTACCACCTTATCTGATTTTTTCTTTTTCAGGTTCAATTTTCATAGCCATAGCCGAAATCTGGTCCTCGCTATTTACTCAAAAATTATCTTTTTTGCAAACGTAACAAATCCGGTATGTCCGATCATCCGAGTAGCAGGTCTAGTTGATCCTTCTTCCACTTTAATTTCCCGTAACATGCATTCAAATGTTTTGATATCAGTAAATCCATTTTTCAGCAAAGATAAAACAGTTTTTTCTACTTGGTTGTAGGTTGGAGAAAAAGAAGCAAATAACCCTCCACCTTTGAGAGATCTATGTGCATGAGGTATAACATCCCATGGGCTGGCCAAATCCAGTATTACTGCATCTACATCAGTTTCTCTGATGCCTTCTGTAACGTCTGCGCAAATCAATTCAACATAATCATCTAAACCTATTTGGGCCAAATTTTTCTTGGCAGCACGAAGAATTTCTTCTTTCAGTTCATAACTATAAACTTTACCATCCGGTTTTACATAATAGGCGAGAAAAGAGGTAAGGGATCCACTTCCAGTTCCTGCTTCAACAACTATACTTCCAGAGCAAATTCCCGTTTGCAAAATGATCAATGCAGCATCTTTTAGATATAAAACTTGAGTTGGTCTTCTAAACTTTAACAGATGATCAGAAAGATCGGGTTTCAGGACAAAAAATTTTTTATTTGAATTGCTTTTTGCCGAAGAGCCATATTCTTTACCTATTAGGTCATTTAAACGAATTATACCAAGGTGAGTATGTATTTCCTTGTCAGCCTCAATTTCAACTAAGATTTTTTTTCTTTTTTTTGGAAAAAAAAGAATTACACGTTCCCCAGTTTTTATCTCATTTTGCAAAAACTCTTAGCCTCCTTACTTACATAATCAAAACGTATGTATATACATGTTGTTACTAGACCAAATACATCACTAACAACACTACCAGAAATTATTTAATCAATTAGGATATTAACTTTGTAGCATACTTTTCATCTATCATTATCGATTTCCACAATCAACCACTATTTTGATCGCTCAGCATGACCCCGCATCCTTAAGTGATGGAAAAATGTTAAAATTTATGAGACTTTTGGTGGAATGGAAAAAACTTATTGAAGATGGAATAAGAGCAACAATCAACATTTTCTCGGATGCAAAGCTAAAAGAGAGTTTAATAGAATATATTCTCCGTGGCGGTAAGCGAATAAGACCAATTTTATGTCTTACAGCATGTCAATTAGTTGGCGGAAATGTTTCAAAGGCCCTGAACACGGCTATAGCAATAGAATGCCTCCACAATGCTACCTTAATGCACGATGATGTTGAAGACTTCAGCAAATTCAGAAGAGGAAAACCTACTTTACATGAACTTTACAATATTCCGTTTGCAATGAATGCAGGAGATGGACTAATCTTTGCCTCATTGAAAAAGCTTACCGAAAACTTTGCAGTTCTCGGAGTACAGGCAGCTTTAGCAGTCCTAAACATCGTAATACACACAGCGAAAGAATTGTCTGAAGGACAAACGCGTGAGATTACGTGGAGATTAGAAAACAAATTTGATTTGCCAGAAGGTGAAATTCTTTTAATGCTTCGAAAGAAAACAGGATCCTTGGTTGCGGCGGCTCTCAAAGCGGGAGCCCTTTGCGGAGGTGCGAGTGAGGAACAGATCAAAGCATTAACCGAGTATGGATACGACCTCGGAGTTGCTTTTCAAATACAAGATGACGTTCTGAACATCATTGGTAATAAAGAAAAATA
>JAECRX010000008.1 GCA_016292335.1 Candidatus Sifarchaeum subterraneum
TCTATGAATATCTGCCATGTATTCTTCTATTTCATCAGCATCTCTTCGCCATTCTCCTAAATACGCCTCAAGATCCAATTCTTCAACGTGTGAAATCGTGAGCTGCGTTTGCTTTCCACAATGAGGACACGTGAATGATGTTTCTTGTTCTACAACCTTTTCTTCTTTCTTAATAGGTTTCAAATGAGTTTTATCGGAGTGACAAATAGGACATTCCCAATCGTCTGGGAAGTCTTCCGGTTCCGTCCCCGGCTTGATTTTCGTAAGTGAACTTCCCCTCTCGGAGTCATATTCCCACACATTACAGACATTACATCGATATTCCAAGGAAACTCCTCCATTTGTAAACTGATTCGCATAATGAAATTGACAGTTTAATAAAGTCAAGTCAAAACTATGAGCAATTAATTCTATTAAATAATGTAGTTTATTACAAAAATTGTAATAAATTTTTGATTTTAAGCGCTACATTGCCATTAGTTTAGATTTATAATTCAAAAATTCAATGCTGCAAAAAAATAAAGAAAAAAACGGTAGGGGTTTTTTAGAACAAGTCCAGGGTACGTTGTATAGCTCCTAAAGTTGCACAAATATCATTTTCATTGATTGACCCCATGTGACCTACTCTGAATATCTTCCCTTTTAGTCTTCCGAGTCCGCCAGCTACTATAACACCCTCTTGTGATAATTGACCTCGAAATTCCGCATCAGTTATGCCATTATGATACACTGCACTCATTGTATTGGCAGCACAACCGTTCTCAGGAACTAGCTTGAAGTCCATATCTGTAAGACCTTTCCGCATCATTGCTGCAAGTTTTTCGTGCCTAGCAAACCTCACTTCCATACCTTCAGCTAAGATCTGATTTACACTTTCATGCAGCGCAAAAATTAGATTCACTGCTGGAGTTGCGAAGTAGCTTGGCATATTGTTTTCGTATGCTTGCATTATAGGTAACCAGTTATTAACTGAGGTATAGAAGCACTCAACAGGCTGTTTTAACTTAGCATGTGCATCCAAAGCCCTCTGATTGAAACATAGTAATGCAAGCCCAGGAGGAACACCCAGTGCTTTCTGCGAGCCTGAAAGACATACATCTACGTGATATTTGTCCTGATATAGTCGTTGTCCAGCAAGCGAGCAAACTGCGTCGACGATGTATAAAGTATCAAAATCTTTGACAACGTTTCCAATCGCTTCAAGATCGTTTGCAATACCAGTAGATGTGTCGACATGAGTAATTGTAATAACTTTATAGTCATCGCTTTCAAGTTTTTCACGTATTTCTGCTGGATCTGCTGCCTTTCCCCACTCTGTTTGGATTTGGTCTACATCGATTCCATGTGCTTTGAATATGTCAACGAATCGGTCTCCGAAAACACCGTTGTTTACAACTAATGCTTTTTCCCCCCTCTGAATCACGTTTGTTGCAGCCATTTCCATTGCTAGTGTCCCTGATCCCGCAATAACAAAAGGTTGTCCTTCAGAGATAAAAACCTCTTTTAGTTTTTTTAGAGTATCTCCAAAGATCTCGCGAAATTCGGGAGCTATATGACTGCAAGTCATTTTGCTCATTGCCCTAACAACTTCGTGATCGAAGTTTATAGGTCCTGGTATCATTAAAAGCTTTGCCAACATATTTCACCTCTTATGTTTGTCTGATAGAGAAAGTCAGCTAAATTAAGCTGAGCTTTTGGCGTTTCTTTTGATACAATGGCCTCAGGTATGTTGTCTAGCAAAAGTAGTGAAACAAGATTCCAAAGTTTATGGTGTACACTTGCTTTACTCATTTCCTTGAGGTCGTTTTCATATTTCGCCGATACTCGGCTAATCGTTTTGGTATTCAAAAAACTAACTAAACCTACGGGACAAGTTTCTCCCGTTCTGAACATCCATGGGACAAACTTTGTCCCTAAACTCCTTGGCGGAACATCCCAACCTCACCTAAAACCAATTTTGAAATTTGTGTTTTGTGTTTTGTGCTTTGGTACTTATATGATATATAAAGATTTTCCCTTAAAAGCAGTTTTTTCAAATTCAATAAGATTTCAATACCGTAGTGTATCTTTGCCTTTGTGGCGGAAGTTCATCTGTTGAAAAAACATTTATTTCGCGACAAAAAATAAAAAGGAGACTAGAAGGCTCAAACTTGTGTCCAAGCCTCTTTTAAGGTGCGTTTTACGTTCGCAATAGCCATTTCTGAAGTGATACTTTCTTGAGGTCTTACTTAAAGGCTAAATGGGCGTTCCCCTTCTCTAGGAAATCAATTTCAAAAAGGGCATCCAGGTAGTCTGCCAACTATTCTTCCAGCTCTTTTCAGAATTTTATATAAAGACCACGAAAAGATGTTTTCCATGGAAGAACTCTCGCTTGATATTAGAAAAAAGAGAATCGAAATGAAGAGATTCAATTTATCCAATAATTTCCCACCAACCCCCTATTTCTTCTAATGTAACCTCTCCTCGCGCAAGGGCTGCCACATTCTTGGAACTATGAAGGAAATAGAGCCATTTTTCCTTGACAGTCATTGAAGGCTCGCCCCCTCCTAGTGGAGTGCCGAGGAGGTAAATTTTAAGGTTGACGAGTTGCTCTAATTCTTCAGTTTCCGTTGCTGTAACAACAGGATTGTAATTGAGGTTCAAAAAACGGAGGTTTTTGAGTTTTCCCAGTCCTTTGATAATTTCAATAGAATTTTCTTCATACTCGTGATTATGCAAGTAGAGATCTTCAAGGTTAATAAGGTTCTCCAATCCTTTCATTTCTCCGATTTGGTTATCGTTAAGATAAAGTGTCTTGAGATTGGTGAGATTGTCAAGCCCCTTGATTTCTCTTATCTTATTACGACCAAAACAGAGTTTTTCGAGATTGGTGAGATTCTCTAATCCTTTGATCTCGGATATTTTGTTATCACCAAGGTATAGGAATCTCAGTTCAGTGAGGTTCTCCAAGCCTTTTATCTCTTCGATGAGATTACTACCAAGATTTAAAGCTTCAAGATTAATGAGATTCTCTAGTCCTTTAATTTCTTTTATCCTATTCTCCAAAAGGATTAGAGACTTGAGGTTAGTGAGGTTTTCTAATCCTTTGATCTCCTCTATGCCATTCTCTTGAAGTTGTAACCATTGAAGGTTGGTGAGGTTTTCTAATCCTTTGATTTCTGAGATGTCAGTGATGCCATACTCACAAAAGTCTAACCCGCCTGCAATAGTATAGTGTATTTCTCCATTAATGGTCACGTAATCCTCTAATAGAGAAAATGAGACTCGAAACTCTCTAGGAGAAATCCTGAATACTCCAACAACAATCTTCTTGTCTAAGTCAAGAGAATGGGGGATTATTAGAGTATGCCCCTCTAGTCGTGGTTCACCTTCTCCTTTTTCAAAAACTATCGAATGGGGGTGAGATCGAATAATTCTACTTACAATTTCAGTGAAAAAATCGCGTTCTTCTGAAATAAACGATCCATAATATGACTTATGAATTTTAGGTGGCGGAGGTTTGTCTTTGATTCCCAGCTTTCTTAACTGCGCTAGAGTTTTTTGTACTAATGGTTCAGATGAATTTGAAATAAACATACCTCCAAATTGTCAATTATTGTGTTTACTATTATTTATTATCATTATGATACTTATTGTATGTTTGCATGATCTTGCGAATGATCTCGGGGGAAAACGCCTTTAGATATTTGCAGTATTTCAGTTTATACTTCTCTGATAAGACGAATCTGAGGTTACCCTGTTTGTCTGGAGTCTTGACGACAATTGTAACATTGTCAAATTCATCAGGCTTACGGTTTTTTATCTCTTCATCTGTTGAACTTGGGATGATTTTCTTGGATTTCCTCCATTCCAATTAAATTTCCTCAGTTAGATTGTAGTCAGTTAGATTGTATGATACTTAAAAAGATTTTACATAAAACAGGTCAAACTAAAATCAACGGCATTTCAGTATTCTTGTACACTCGTAATCGCAAACAGAAATTCGAAATAAACCCCTTTTTATTGCCAACAAAAATCACAAAAATTAGTGAAGTAGAATGTCAATTTTTTATCACTTCGTTTAAAAACATAGTAAAATCTAGGATATAAAAAAAAGGACTAAAGGGCTCAAACTTGTGTCCAAGCCTCTTTTAATGTACGTTTAACGTTTGCTATAGCCATCTCTGAAGTGATACCTTCATGAGGTCTTACTTCGAAACTAACAAATGGGCGTTTACCTTTTTCTAGGTAGTCAATTTCAAAAAGGGCATCAAGGTAATCTGCCAACTCTTTTGCGTCATTTTCTCCTCCTTCAACACCAAAGATCGGATGTTTATCTCCATACAATGGATTATTCGGATCTTTGACGCAATTTCCAAGATGGACCAATGTTAGGTATTTCTTCGTCGTCAACAACGCATGGGCAGGTGTTTCATTTAGTAATGGAAGATGACTTAAATCATGCATTAAGCCAA
>JAECRX010000009.1 GCA_016292335.1 Candidatus Sifarchaeum subterraneum
CATACGAAAGAAGGAGATTTTAAAAAACTCTACATAAAACTCTTCCAGACTGTAAGACAAAATGGTATTCGACTGCCGAAAACCCCACTAAGGGTTTCTGATCTCGTTTTGCCTCCAGAAAACCTTCGTTTAAAAGATCTCCGCAAAATCTTTTCTGAAACTATTAGTTTTTAATCAGAAAAGAGGATGAAAAAAAGAAAAACGAAATCAAGGCCAATGCCATGAAGAAGAAAATGTATTCAATCCAAACTCCCGATCTCCCTTCTTTTCAAGTCCAATTCTTGAAAAAGGTTTGGTAAGGTGACGATGCGCTCTCGGAGGAGGAATATAAAGTCCACATTTTAAATCACGTGGGGAATGTTCTTTCATTTTTTCAAATTTTCCCCTAATCTTACATTTTTTACATTCAAAGCCTTTATTTTTCCCCTCAGATTTCATTCTTTTTCTGCACAATGGGCAAATAGGGTTTTTAAATTTGAATTTTTCTTGAAGAGAGAGAATTTTTAGTTTTTCTAAATTCAAAGTCATTGGAAGACCAGAAGAAGGAGGCCTAACACCTCCATATACTTCTACAATATCTCCCTTAATAAGTTTCTTTACTATGTTTCGAAAGCCTCCAGTAGGTTCATAAGCAGCACAATCAATAGAGCCAGTTTTATCAGCTATTCTGAAGAAAACATGTCCTCCCCTGATGATTTTTGGTTCATCACATACTTCGCCTCTAATGATAGCTGGCTGATAAGGTCTGATATCCTTTATAAAAAAGATCTTTTCTAAGTGAGCATCTGTTCCCTGATTTGTTTTGTAAATCATCCAGCGATCTATCGGTTCTTCTGAGATAACCATTTTAAATGCCTTTTTCACCATCTCTGGTGTTTCTCCTCTAATACCAAAAAGCACTGGATCAGGACCATGGGGAGTAATTAAAATTCTTTTGTTTTCAGGATCAAAATTGCTAAAAGTGAAAGGACTTGTTTTTTTTGCCATTTCAAAAACAGACTTTGGATTAACTTCTCTTTTCTTTCCGCAATTTTCAAGTTTTCTATATGCCAGCAATTCATAGGTAAAATCTTCATCAAATGTAGCTCCTACAGCCGCCAGTCCACCGATAAGTCCTCTCTTATTTCCAAAACCTAAATATTCAATACTATTTCTTTCGATCACTCTATGAGCTTCGGAAAGAGTAATAATGTCTTGAATAACTCTTTTCGAAAAAGACTTTACATCTTCCGGGATATTGTCCTTTAAAAAAACGACACCTGGGTTTGTATTTGGATCTTCCAATTCAGAAAATTCTCTGATTGCGGTAGATACTATCTCTTTAATTCTCTCTTCTTGCTTGTCCCTTATTTTTAATCGTAAGCATGCAGCTGCATTACCACGTGTTTTGAAGGGGATGTTTGGGTTAAGTCGAATGAGATGAGGAAAATCAATAAATTTGACGCCTAGCCTTTGTAATCTTTCGACTAGAATAGTCCCAATGTAAGTTGTACAACCACCTTTAGGAGAATCTGTATCGTCAAAGCCGACATGTAGGATCAACCCTAAACAACAACCTTCATTCTAATCTTGCCAAAAAAGTCATAATTTCAAGATAATTAGTATGCTGGGCTCTACCATCATTTCACCGATAATACCTCTAATTTATCCTCAGTATCATGCAATGCAACTTTTGCATCTATTTTTATTCCATAGTTCCTTGCTGAAAAAATACTTAGGATTTTACCTCCAAAGTAGTGGTAATAGCCAGCTGGAAATACTTCGTGAGCCCGAATCATATATTTGATGCCATTATTTCTAGCAAATTCGTCATATACATCTTCACCAAAGTACATTATGCCAATTCCTCTCATGTTTGGGTAAAAACCGTGAATACCTTCTCCTGGATCATTCCACAATATTTGGAGAAGCATGGGATCTGTCACATTTATTTTATCTTTTGGCAAATTTTCTAATTGTTCTATTGTTTGAAGTCCTTCTGCTAATCCTCCATGAAGTGCAAGTACTTTATTGTTTACAAGGCATGCGTTTGGTAATTTTGAGAAAAGTGTACTATAAAGATTATAGAATAGTTCCCCCAATTCTTTTACGACCTGATGATAAAAACCGTAATTTTTATTGGCTGCTGGAGTTTCGTGGTTTCCTCTTAACAATATGACTTTTTGGGGGTGAAGCAGTTTTAGGGCTAAGACATAGTTTATATTTTCTATTTGTTTTATTCCTCTGTCGATATAATCTCCAAGAAATACGATATGATCGTAATTTGCTTCTAAAAATTTTCTGACTATGATTATCGTGGAATCAAAGTCGCCATGGGTGTCTCCTACGAAAAGTGTGTTACTCGATTTCAACTTAATCAAGGATGATTCTTGTTCTAAAATATTGGATGTCTTTACAATTAATTCTTTGATTTCATCTTTGTTAAGTCGGTCTATTCTCTTAGGATGATTGATTAATTCATTTAGGGAAAAATTAATTGTTAGTCCTCCTAAAACACTTATGAAACGCTGTTTATTCTTTCAGATTTCTCCTATAGTCTAAAATGTTAAAACTTGCTTGGTAACTCAAATTGTTTCTGTGTTTCCTTGATATTCTAACCGACTATTTCAATTTTGTTATTTTGAAAATCTTTTTCCCGTTGGTCAAATCTAAAGCCTGTTCAACAGTTTTGTGCTGATTTTCGGACTTAATAATTGCTATTTTTGTTTTTCTAGAGTTTTTGTTATTCTGTAATTTATTTGTCCCCATATTTTAATATCTTAACC
>JAECRX010000071.1 GCA_016292335.1 Candidatus Sifarchaeum subterraneum
ATATTCATCTTCACGTTTACTGAAGGTGGAAAATAGGGATTCTGCAAATTCATGTTCTGTAATGTCATGGTTTGGAATTTGTATTTTCAGTAATTCAGCCCATCCTTCTATTAAAGGTTCAACTTCATGTCTCTCAGCAATTTCAAGGAGTCTACGGGTTACTAATAAAAGAAATACAGTAAAAAGTTCATTAATTGATCCACGAGTGAACTCTAATGATTTTAAGGTAAAATTTTTCAACTCATCAAACTCTTCTTCAGTAAGCTTAATTACACTCATATGAAACTCACCTGTTATCTGTTCCTTATTAGAGATCTATTAATAATTTTTGTTATAAATTGTATCTCTCACATAGATCACCGCAAGGAAACTCTCACTTAAAGGCGGGGGAGGAATTGCAGTTTGGTTATACACACCCTCCTTTTAGGGAGTTGTGATGCAATCGTCACCGTCACTTCGAAGTGTCACCTATGTGAGATGTCCTCCCATGACGGAGCACCGCGGTAAACTCACGGTTTGCAGGGTATGGAACTCGCGAAACATCCTAAAATATGTAACATCGTAAGGCGCCCCTCACCAAATCTCGCGTTGTGTTTTCTCACTCAACAAGCTCAATCCTGAAGGGTGGTGTAGTTAATATAAGTCTATTGGAAAAATAAAAGATAAATTATGCTACTCACAAAAAAGTATGTATATTTAACACGGAAAAGGAGCTATAATTTTCAAAATGAACGGAACGCATAAAAGAAGAAGCCTGTTATTTTCAAATATTCATTGAAGAAAATCACATGACATGTACAAAAAAAGTGTTCAGGGGTTATATGAATGAATAGAAATAGACTTTGCTTTCATAGAAGGAAACAGCTATCCAGTAAACGTGATAAGACACACCATATTTTTCGTGTTCAGCAGTAATTATCCTATACATTTTGACCGTGTAATTAACAGTCTAATTCAGAATTAATAGGTTACCCAAAATATAAATACCTTGGACAAAAGAATAGTGTTGAGGACTGAAAATGAGAATTAAGGCGTATATTCAAATAACTCGTCCACAAAATGCCGCTATCGCATTCATTGTAACTTTAATTGGGGCAATAACAGTAATGAAAATAAATTTTCCTCTGATACCTGTTATTATAGCCGGTTTTGCTGTCGTTTCAAATCTAATGAGCGGAAATGCAATAAATGATGTATATGACGTTGAATCTGACAAAATAAGCAAACCTCATAGACCAATTCCTTCGAAACGCATGACAGTAAAAGAAGCAAAGGTAGTTGCTTTCATTTTAGCCATTATTTCTATCATTTTGAGTATTTTTCTAAATTTTATCTGTTTTTTAATGGCAACTTTTTATGCATTTGCTTGGTGGCTTTATGGAAAATATCTAAAAATAACTGGATTTCCTGGAAACATATTAGTTGCTTCAGGTACTGCTGCAACTATTTTATTTGGAGCATTTGCTGTTTCTAATGCCGTAAATCTCTTAACAATATTGTTTTCATTACTTGCCTTTCTTTTAAATTTAGCAAGAGAGATTGTTAAAGGCTTAGAGGATATCGAGGCGGATGCCATTCGCAATTGCAGAACCATTGCAAGGATTTACGGAGAAGATGCAACAAAAAAAGTTAGTCGCTTGATTTATGTGATTCTCTTGCTCTTTTCTCTTATCCCTTACTTGATCAATCTTGTTGGGGTAAGTTTCCTTTTGATTATGATATTTGTCGATCTATATATTGTTTTTATTATATACAAACTTGGAGAGTTGAAAAAAGAGAATGCAAGAAAAATAGCAAAGCATATGAAATTACTAATGCTTGCTGGTGCATTTGGTCTGCTTCTTGGCCCAATATTACCATGATTACTTTTCTAATATACCTCAAATAAATTGTTAATTTCAAAGGAATTTGCGTGCTATATCTTAAAGAAATTAAACACAAATTTCTGCAAAATACTTAATAAGAAAAGAATGGAGTAATGCGGATAAATTTCCCATAATGTATTAAAATTAGGATACATGAAAATAAAGTAGTTTAGCAAAATGTTAAAAATCCTTAGTGGGCACAATAGAGGTGAAATAAATTATGAAAACTTTCTCTGTGAATGATGATGGTAACATCTTTGAAGTACCACTCTCAGCTGACTCAATGAGATCAACTAATGTGCTCTTATTGCTGGACGAAGCGATAAGAATTATTTGGATCTGGAAGGGAGAAAATGCCTCAGTGCGAAAGAAATTCATTTCCGCACATACGGCTTCAGAACTCAGAAAACAAGTTGGAATGGTATATAATGTAAAAAGCATAGATGAAGGCTATGAACCAGAAAATTTTCTTAGTTCTATTTAAGTTGGAATTTTGGTACTAAGAAAATTTACAACTCATTTTTCGTAAATCTTCATATTTGCATAAGGAAACTTTTCTTTGAATAATCAGATTACTTTATGTCTCTAAGTTATTTACAAAGGGCAACACAAAGCCTCTCTACCACAAAACACTTAATAGTTACGAGAATTCTTTACCTTAAAATTGTTCACCTTCTTCAAAAGAAAATGCTCGGTGAATTTAAATTTGAAAGCCTATGCTATTGAAGATGATGGGAACATTTCAGAAGTACCATTCTCAGAAAGTATAATGACTTCTAAGAACGTTCTTCTCTTCTTGGATGAAGAAACAGAAAGTATATGGATTTGGAAAGGATCAGATGCTCCTGTGCGAAAGAAATTCATTTCCGCACGCAGGGCTTCAGAACTCAGAGAACAAGTTGGAACGTCATATAAAGTAAAAAGTATAGATGAAGGAGACGAACCAGAAGATTTTCTCAGTTCTTTTTGATCTTAAAGATTTTTGTATCAATCTTTTCTCAAACTTACTCTTTAATAGGTTTGTCGTAAGTGTATTAGAAGCAGAGTACAATTTCTTCATTTACGAATATTTTTCGCCTCTTTTCATCTCAAATTTTTACTCAACTCTCCTTAGGTGCTGAGATTCTCGGGAATTGAGATCTTGTTTCACATTTTTTAGTAAATTTAAAGAAAAAAATAGAGAGAAATTTCTCTTCTTTTTTATTTTTTTACCAATTTTTTCTGAACTACTGTGGGAACTTAATAGTGTAATGAATTTTAGTAGACATCTTAACTTGACTTTGTTAAATTCTCTTTGTATAATACTTGTCCAGTAATTCAAAGATGTCAGAAGAAAAATATGTGTGGACAATCTTGTAAATGAAATAACATGCGTTGTTATTTCATGCAGTGTATTTGGGCAGAAAAACTCGCACCATTGAACTCGAAATCGATGTTAGCATCAAAAACAGTATCTGGAACTGATATCCAAAATATGAAATACGAAAACATCAATATTATGTCCTAATAGCTATCCAGAAAAAAGGAGTTGGGCTGTAGAAAAATTTTTGAATACTGGACAGGTTCATTACTATAATATCCTTAAAAGAGCGAAAAAATTTTGGTGGTGATTGAAACTGAATGGACACTATCATCGATTAGGTAGCCTAATTTTTTTCGTTGGTGGAGCAGTGGCATTTTTATGGAATACTGGATTTGGTTTAGGTGAATACTTCGGATATATCATTATTGGGGCATTACTTGCGCTCGCAGGTGGAGCAGCACCTGATTGGGATTTTGACTTAGGGATTCAGTACCACAGAAACTCCATAACTCATAGCGCTATTTTACCAACAATTTTTTACATGACCTTCTTCTTTGGGCTATCCCCAGATCCAAATCTATTGGCTGTAGGTCCAGTAAGTATGTTCATATCTGCAATGTTTCTACTAGGATATGCAAGTCATTTGTTTCTGGATCTATTTCCACAACGATCAGACCTATTAAAAATAGTTGATGACATGATAAAGGAAAAGGCACCTGGAGATATTCGAGATATCCCAGAAAAATACGAAAGATTCTGGCTTTTTTTAGGCGGAAGTTTAAACATGGCTTTTGCAGCTCTATTACTGGCACGAGGAAGTAGCATTGTTGGCCTTGACTTTCCGGCATTGGATTCAGGTGTTACTATAATATCATTAAGTCTTTCTGTGTTATTCGTAATTCTTCTTATTGCATACCTCGGGTTTTGGTTCAGATTATGGACAATGAGTAAAGAATAATTCCCTCAGATCCCTTAATTCTATTTTCCGCCTATTTTTAATATTGTAAACTATTGTGGTTGATTTCTTTACAAATATCTGGATAAATTGCGTTCATGTTGCAAGATGGCTAACAAGAATTACTATACAAACATGAAGATGTGCTAAAAATGGGCTGCAAGCGAACTAAATTTACAACTGTGAGGTTGGCTTAAGTGACTGAAAAATTTGTTACCAAAGCTGATAGCACGAGAGAACCATTTGATAGAGATAAAATCGTCAATTTTTGCCTAAAAATGCGTGTAAATAAAGAAATAGCAGAGAAAATTACAACCGAGATTGAAAACAAGATTTACGATGGAATTTCCACACAAGAGATTCTAACTCACGCAATAAGCGAGTTAAAGCGCTATCGACCTGTGATCAACCTTCAAGTTGATCTAAAAAGGGCTATTAGCCTACTTAGACCCAAACCTGATTTTGAATGCTTTGTTCAATTATTATTAGAAGAACATGGTTATAGAGTAACCCCCAACCAAATTATAAGGGGAAGATGTGTTGAACATGAAATAGACGCCATTGCAA
>JAECRX010000072.1 GCA_016292335.1 Candidatus Sifarchaeum subterraneum
ATGCTCCGCATTGAAGGCAATATTTAATAAAATCGCCACCGGGTTCCTCAAGAATTTCTTTTATGAAAGTCGGGTCCACCCGTATAACTTTTGTGTTTTCTTCCATTGTTTTTTTCCTCTTTAATCTTGAATTGATGATTGAAAATACAGAGGTAAGCGAATGTTTATGACTTATACATTAGTTATTTAACATTTTGATAACGCGTTTGGATAATGCGCTAAAAAGTATGGCTTGTTTATCGTTTTTTCTTGTATAAGCTTTGAAATTGTTTTGCTTTGTTCAGAATCAGACTAACTAAGAACTGATTTTTAAAAAATTTTCCTCTTCAGACCAAAGATTATGATACATTATGACACAAATTTGATCTTGGAAAGGACAAGTGAATCAAAAGCTTGATGAAAAATTTTAAAATCCCTGTTATTTATATAACACAACTCTTGAGCCTTGCTATGGGATATTTGCCCAGAAAAATGGGATTGCATCGTTATTTTACGAGTAATAGACCATTAATTGATAAATTGATTGCCGGACTTTAATTGCATATTTATTTATTCAACCACGATAAATGGAATTTTAAGAACTATTGAATAGGAGAATTAGACAAATGAGCATAAAGAAACGTTCAAGCATCGACTTAGGTTTCAGAACGGAAATTTCAAGTTTTCCCGAGGGTGAAACTGTTAACCTTTGTTATCAGTGCGGAACATGTACAGGTGCGTGTCCCTCCGCAAAGTTTGTTGAAGGATTTAATCCACGTCGGATGATGGATGACGTACTTTTGGGTTTTAAAGAACGTCTAATATCAAGCAGTCTCCTTTGGACATGTTCTCTATGTCATACATGTCATGAACGTTGCCCACAAGGCGTTCACGTAAGTCACATTCTTATTCTTCTTAAAAATCTAGCTGCTAAAGAGAAGAACATTCCGGAAGGACTTAAAAAAGAAGCAGCACAGATTATTAATGAAGGGCTCACAGTTCCGGTAGGTGACGCTATTCTTAGACGTAGAAGATCCCTAAATTTACCTGAGATGCCTTACACGGTTGGCGTAGATGAAATTCGAGAGATTGTCAAAACTACCCATTTTGATCAACTTGTGGATTTTAAATGGAAAGAAGAGACAAAAGAAGAAAAGGAAGAGGCGACTGGCTAAATGACAAAATATGCATTTTTTCTAGGATGTATGATACCCTTCCGCTTTCCACATATGGAGGCATCAGCGAGGAAAGTCCTTGAAATACTGGACGTTGAATTATTACCAATGGAGGGTGCGGGATGCTGTCCAGATCCTGTTGGTATGCAATCACTTGATCTAAAGACTTGGATGTCCCTTGCGGGACGAAACCTTTGTATAGCTGAAGAAATGAATGTAGACATCTTGACCTTATGCCATGGTTGTTTTGAGACTCTTAAAACTGCTAATAAGCATCTTAAACAGCATTTAGAAATGAAAGAAGAAGTAAATGAGGTTTTGTCGAAAGTGGACAAGGAGTTTAAGGGAACTATTGAGGTTAAACACATTTTAGAAGTCATGTACGACAATTTAGATGAGATCAAAAATCTATGTACAAATTCACCATTTGCTGCTAATGGTATAAAAGTAGCTCTCCACTATGGCTGTCACGTTATAAGACCAAGTGATATTATTGCTTTTGACGATCCAGAAAGACCTACTTCCCTTGATGAACTCGTCGAGGCAACAGGTGCAAAAAGTATCTCGTATATGCGTAAAATGCTTTGTTGCGGTGCGACAATAAGAGGCGTTTCCAAAGATCCTGCTTTGATGATGACGAGAGAAAAACTTCTTCAGATACAGAAAGTAAACGCTGATTGTATAGCTCTCTTGTGTCCATTCTGCTATGTAAACTTCGATATCGGACAAACAGAAATCCAACGCTTAACCAAAGAAAAATTCAACATACCAGTTCTTTATTATCCTGAGATGATTGGCCTTTCATTAGGACTCAGCCCTGATGAGTTAGGATTAAAATTCCACAGAGTAAAAGTAGCCCCACTTCTCAAGAAATTAGGGATTGAACCATAATTTAAAGAATAACAGAACTTGCTTCCATTTGAATACTCTTATATTTACCAGTGACTTGCATTAGTCATCATGAAAATTCTGTTTACTGTATCTCACTTCTTTCCCTCTATAGGAGGACTAGAAAATCATTGCCTTAACCTAGGCAAAAAGCTAATCGAAAAACAACACAAAGTTGATGTTTTTTCATCTAATCTCATTGGTTTCAAGCCAACTCCTTTTAAAAAAAAGTTTATGATCGAAGGAATGAATGTTTATAAGTTTACACCATTTTCGTTTCTTGTTCCTTATGCGGTGCCGACTAGGTGGACAATTTCCTTCACACCCACGATGATTCCTACCTTTTTTAGAAAAGTTAAGGATTACTCAATTATACATTCTCATGGGTTCGCTTTTTTCCAATCTGATCTTTCTGCTTTGGCATGTTCAACCTCCAAAAAACCTTTTATTTTAACTATTCATGGATTCCATCCTGATATCTGGAAAGATGATCCTGTGAAAGAAATAAAACTAATGCCATACTATAAAACTATAGGACAGTGGACCCTAGAAAAAGCTGCTGCTATTATTGCGTTAACAAAACATGAAAAAATAATTTTGGAAAAAAATTTCAATATTTCCTCAAAGAAGATTTGTATAATTCCAAATGGTATCAACCTCCAAAAATTAAATAGCTTGAAGAATGAAATAGATCAAGATCAAGAAAAATTACTTAGTGAGCTTGACTTTAACGAAGATGTCATTACATATATTGGAAGAATTTCAAAGGACAAAGGATTACAACATTTGATTTTATCCGTCCCCAAAATACTAGAAGAATTTCCAAAAACTAAGTTTCTCTTTGTAGGACAAGATTGGGGCTATAAAAAAGAACTGATTAGGCTTGCAGAAAAACTCGGAATAAAAAAGCACATTTATTTTTTTGGGAGAGTTTCTAATAAGAAAATTGTAAAAATTTTGTCTTTAAGCGATGTTATTGTCAATCCATCAAGATATGAAGGCTTTGGAATAATTTTTTTGGAAGCAATGGCCTTTGGTAAACCAATAGTCGCAACAAAAGTAGGAGGGGTTCCTTTCATTGTTGAAGATGGGGTAACAGGAATACTTGTTGATTATGGTGATTCTCAATCTATTTTTGGTGCAATTTGTCAATTACTTGATAATCCTAATCTGAAAAGAAAAATGGGCCATAAGGGGCAAATCAAAGTTAAGAACTATGATTGGAAAATTATTGCTGTTGAAATAGAAAAGTTATATAAAAAATTTGCTAATTAAGAAGATTTTTTTCGAAACTTTCTACTGCATGGTCAAGAGAAAAATTTTTCTCAACATGTTTTCTTCCTTCTTCTCCCATCCTCTTCATTAAATGTTCATTTGTTAATAACCGTGTTATCGCGTTAGCTACTTCAATAGGATTTTTTGGATTGACCAAAACTCCCGTTTTACCGTGTATAACTGTTTCAGAGGGCCCACCATGATTTGATGCGATTACAGGGGTTCTCGATGCCATAGCTTCTAACGGGACGAGACCAAATGGTTCATTCGTGGGGATATAGATAACTGTATCTGCTGATGCATAAACGTTGGGTAAATGTCTGTCGCTGATAAAATTTTTAAAAATGACGTATTTATCTAATTTTAAATCTTTTACAAGCCTTAGAAGCCTTATCTTTTCAGGACCCTTACCTATAATTAGACATTTCACATCTGAAAGTTTATTTTTAACCAATTGCATTGCACGTATTAGTATATCGAAATTTTTTAGATGTCTTAAAAATCCAATAGATAAAATCAGTTTATTGCATCTTAAACTTTCTTTTATATCAGTTTTTTTACCCGAAAATCTATTTACATCGATTCCAGGATGAGAAATCACAGATCTTCTTCCATATACTTTTTTAACCAAAGTTTTTGTAAAGTTACTATTACATAAAATGTTGTTCACGGATGATACAAATATTCGATCATAATGCCTTTGTATTGTGAAAGTAGTTTCTCGGCCAATTTTATCCATGAACATAAGTAAATCATGAAAGAAAGACCTTGAAACTTCGAAACTGGCTTTATCCCCTTCGATAATATTCGGGTAAAGAACCCTTGGAGGTTCATGACAATACCACACGGTTCTTAGCTTTCTGAAAGTCTTTGACGCTAAAGCTATTGTAAAAGCTGGATTCAAGTTATGAACGTTAACTATATCAAAATTAGAAAGTTCAGAAATCAGATTTCGTCTGAAAACAAGAGATAAGAAATATATATCTCCAAACATTGGGTTTACATGAACTAAAAGATCATTATTTGAATTATCTGTCCATAGAGAAGGGTTAAATCTTGCTGTGAATATTTCTATTTCATGGCCTTTGGCTAGTAACTTTTTGCTAAACCAAATTATCAGGTTTTCAGCTCCTCCTTTTGTTGCAAGATTATGATGGACAATTGCAATCTTCATAGAAACACTTCAAGGAAGCCCCCCTTTCGGGGGGAGAGAAATTGAGCTACATAAATTTTTCGACTATCTTTTCGACTTAGTTGTCTTCAATGGTATTTTAAATTAATTTTTAAAGTTTTTGCGTATTGTCTACTGCCTTATGACATTCCTCTTTTATCAAACCAAAGTCTAAAGGACATTTTTTTAATTTTTCTTTGATTATAATATTTATTGACCTTCAAACTTTAAAATTTTAAATCTTGGACAGCGAAATCTACCTATTAGTGAAAATTTTTTGATTTTCGATAATTTTGGGCTCAAAAGTAAAAATTTACTTACAACTTACCCTCCCTCTCTCCTTTAATTAATTCCTTTTCTTGCACTCTATAATAAAGATTATGAGTGGATTTTGAAAATTGCAAAATCTTGAAAATGATGAAAATCATCTCATCAATCTACCAAGAGTTGGACCAGCTATCGCCAAACGTCTGGAAGAAGCTGGTTACAGCACTGTGGAAGCTATAGCCGTATTATCTCCCAAAGAATTAGCTGCTGCGTGTGAGATTGGTGAAGCAACAGCCGAGAAAATTATTCTAGGTGCTAGAGAACAATTAGATATTGGTTTCGAAAGTGGACTTCAAGTTTTAGAACGAAGACTTTCCATTGGAAAAATTTCAACTGGATCAAAAAATTTAGATGAACTACTTGGAGGCGGAGTCGAAACTCTTGGAATGACTGAATTTGCTGGTGAATTTAGAACTGGAAAGACTCAAATTTGTCATCAACTTTGCGTGATGACCCAACTGCCAGAAGACGAAGGAGGGTTGAACGGTTCCGTAGTCTATATCGATACTGAAGGTACTTTTCGTCCAGAGCGGTTGCTTCAAATTTTACGCGGACGCGGATTAGAAAAAAACAGAGAAAAGTTCCTAGAAAATATACTCTATGCGCGAGCATACAATAGTGACCATCAAATGTTGATTTGCGATCAATTATCCGATAAGATCGTGAAAAACAACGTTAAACTTATCATTGTAGATTCTATTATGGGATACTTTCGTTCCGAGTATATAGGGAGAGGCACTCTTGCTGAAAGGCAACAAAAACTGAATAAACATTTACACCAATTGCTAAGGATTGCAGATGTGTATAATCTGGCAGTTGTTATATGCAATCAAGTTATGGCCCGGCCAGATATGTTTTTTGGGGATCCAAACACGCCTATTGGCGGAAATGTCTTAGCTCATGCCTCAACAACTAGAGTGTTTCTAAGAAAATCCAAAGCTGAAAGACGTATCGCCAGAATATTGGATTCTCCAATGCTTCCTGAAGGTGAAGCTGTATTTAGAATTACAGAAGAAGGGATAGCAGACGGATAGAGTATTAAATTTTGTGATATAAAATGTATGAACCTAATTTCATTGTTAAACCAATTAACCCATTTATTCAAAACAGGATCTTTAGTAATCTTAAAACTATAATTGCAGAATCAAATAACGGTAAAAAAGATATACTCTACCATTTTGAAAAAATGCTTTCACGAGAAAATTTCCGTTTTTCAAGCGATAAGTATGGTATGGATTTTATTGCTGTTCACACAAATCCAATAAGTCATGATAGAATCAATTGTGAACTTATTGTCGGAATTGTAAGTGACGAAGATGAAAAATTAGTCGATGAAACCATTATTAGAAAAATACAAGATTCCATTGAAGATTTTTCATGTGACAGAACAGACGACTGTGATAATTGTCTTAAAGTATGTTTAAGATCCAAATATTGTGTTAGAATTATTGCAACAAAAACGCTTCTTTCGAGGAATGCCTACAAATTATTAAAGGAACTCCCCTACAAGGGAGGAGTTCATGTTATCACTTCAGCTACATTAAATAGATGTTTGATTTGTGGTAAAATTATTGCTCCCGAGTGGGAATTCTGCTTTGATTGTTTCTCTAAAAGAGCGAAAATTTCACAATTTGTCTGAGAGTAGAGATTTCTCTCATTTAGTGCTTTTTTTCGATTATTGCTATTGAAAATCAGAAGTATATCTGACGTCTATTACGGTGAAGTGAGCAAGAAAGCTCTAATTCTTTAGAATAGAGATGAATTGCGTATATATCAAAAACCTTATATAAGGAATCCGTATATAACATTAATAATATTTTTCGAAATTATAAAGTGTTAAGGATGGAAATCAAAAACAAACCAAAAAAATACAAGAAA
>JAECRX010000073.1 GCA_016292335.1 Candidatus Sifarchaeum subterraneum
CGGTTCAACAAAGAATATCCGGCCGATCTCAACGGGGCTATCAATATCGGTAAACTGTCTGTTGGGTATATCCTGACGGACGGGGTTGCTTTGACTCAACCCATAATTCCACCGGATTTTTCCGAGTGGAAAACCTCTCCGGATAGTGATTCCTTGTAGGAATCTACGGCCTTTAGGGCGGAGAGGATGTCAAACTCATTCAACTTCCGATAGCATTGTAAGTTTTATTTCTTCATGTCCCACAAAAAACACCCCTAGAAGGGTGTAAATATCCTGACTTTTATCTTCAATGACAAAACGTTCTATCTTTTCAAAGCTCTTTGTCTCGGGGTTGTAAGAATAAAGGACGAAACCTCTAATAGTATAATCTGTTTTTATGTAGGGAGTTTGATCGCCCTTTACTACAACTACTAATGTGAAATCACGTAATAACAAGTTTTTTGTATTTGTACGCCGCACGATATCCTTGAATTCTTGTAGTTCGATGAGAGAGGTAATCTCCTGTCTTTCAAAACCTTGAAACCTAACCTCGACCAAAGTACTACACCTTTCCATCAAATATATCAGTTTTTAGATTATAATGATGTTTGTCTACTATCTTAAAAGAATTCCAAACCTATTGTCCCATCTGTTTTATAAATTCATATCTTTGTATTGATTAATAAACTTGTGATGATTTAATATGTGATAACACAAAGTTAATAGGATCCAAAAAAAGGATAGTCCGTGATATGATTTGAAGAGAAGTACTAGGAAAGAAGAAAAATGACAAAATTGTTGTATCTAGACAGTATTGAAAACTGCTACATAAAAGAGTTTGAAGCTAAAATAGTGTCTACTCTTAAAAACTCTGTTGAATTAGATAGAACTGCTTTTTATCCTGGTGGTGGTGGTCAACCAAACGATGAAGGTTGGTTGGACTTTGAAGGTGATAGATGGCGAGTAAAAAAAGTTCTGAGAAAGGCTGGAAGAATTTTACATGAACTGGATAGGGAACCTCCAGAAGTTGGATCAACTGTAAAATGCACTCTGGACTGGGATTTACGATACCCGATTATGCGATATCATACTGCACACCACGTACTCAGTAAAATTATCTTTAACGAGTTTGGCTCAGAAATTACTGGAAACATAATTTATCCTACACGTGCAAGGATGGATTTTAATATGGAGAGGAGTTTGGACAAAGAAAAACAAGAAATCATAGAGACGAAAGCAAACAATATAATAGAAGAGGGAAGACCAATAAACATCAAAATTGTGCCCAGAGAAGAAGCATCTAAAATCCTAGATCCGAGAAGAACACGTTTAGATATGATACCAGAGCATATTAAAGAAATTCGGATCATAGACCTTCAAAACTTTGATGTAGAAGCATGCGGAGGCATCCATGTAAAGAATACTCATGAAATAGGTAGATTGAAGATAACCAAAACACAAAGTAAAGGGAAAACCAACAAAAGGATAGAATTCGTTCTTGAATAACGTCAGTATGGTTAATATTTCATACTTTTTACGAAATAATGCTGATTCGAAAAGAGAAGTTTGTTGTTATATTGTTTGTTTATTTTTGGAGTGTTTTATAACTTTCAAATAGTAAGCATCGCTCTTTCAAATATAATCACATATTTACTCGGAGTACTGATGTTCACCAAAACATTTAAAAATAAGTTGACAGCTAACCGACACCAACCTAAATTTTTAGATGTGGTTGAAATGGGGTATCGAGTTTGGATCTTTGAATAGACAAACTACTTTTTCCGTTAAATCCACCTCAGATTCGATACCCGAGAACTCAAGCTTTAAAAAATTCTCTAGACCTACTACTTGGTTTTGCTGGCTTTTTTGGTATTGGTGAAAACATCACCTTGAAATAGGCGATATGCCACATCTTTTTCTTTTTTATTTTTTTATCATCGTCTATTTTGGTGGTATTATAACATTTGGAGGTGTCATTTATGGACATAAAGAATGGAATTGAAAAAGTCGTCAACAAAAAAGATCTGCTAAAATCAGAAGCAGAAACAGTTATGGGATTGATTATGTCTGGAAAAACAACACCAACACAGATAGGATCCTTTTTAACAGCACTTAGATTGAAGGGTGAAACAATCGAAGAAATAGCCGCTTTCGCTTCTGTTATGAGAGATTTTTGCGCTAAGATAACCCCCTCTGTCAATAATAAAACCATTGTTGATACATGCGGTACAGGGGGCGATAAGATAAAAACTTTCAATGTATCTACTATTTCAGCTTTTATAGTTGCAGGCGCAGGAATTCCTGTCGCAAAGCATGGAAATCGCTCAGTAACAAGTAAATGTGGAAGCGCAGACCTTCTTGAGGGGATTGGGGTTAATATTGTAGCTGATCCTGCAACAGTTGAAAAATGTATTGAAAAGATCGGAATAGGCTTTATGTTTGCTCCAGTTTTCCACCCCGCAATGAAACATGCGATTGGCCCGAGGCGGGAAATGGGGATTAGAACAGTTTTCAATATTCTTGGACCATTGACAAACCCAGCGAACGCGAAGGGTCAAGTAATGGGTGTGTATGATTTGAAGTTGACAGATAAGCTTTCAAGGGTGCTTCAATCGTTAGACGTAGAACGGGCATTTGTTGTACATGGCTTGGATGGTATTGATGAAATTTCAACGACATGCAAGACAAGAATTTCTGAGTTAAAAGACAATTCCATAGAAACGTATACGATTACACCGGAAGAATTCGGGATAAAACGTGCAAAAATCGCGGATATCCAAGCAGATGGATTAGAAAAAGGCATTAGAACGATATTTCAAATTTTAAAAGGAGAGGATGGTTCAGCTACGGATATGGTTTTGCTAAACTCGGCAGCAGCGATTGTTACAGGAAAAATGGCAGAAAACCTTCAAGAGGGCCTTGAGATTGCAAAAGATGCGTTAAAGAGTGGTAATGCTTTGAAAAAAGCGAGAGAATTGGTTAAAGAGTCTAAGGGGGATCTGAAGGTCTTTAGTTCTTTGGAGGAAAAATTTTGAGTATTTTACAGAAAATCGTTAAGGACGTGAAAAAAAGGATAGAAATCGAATTTTCAAATTACTCTTTTCACGGGACAATTAAGCGACCCAGAAAGAGTCTAGTTGAAGCCATCAATGCATACAAAAAAAATCAAGTGCCTGTGATTTCTGAAGTGAAGCCTATGTCTCCCTCCATGGGTACTCTATTAGCAGTGAAAAATCCAGCAGAGATTGCACAAAAAATGGCGCAAGGAGGTGCAGTTGGGATAAGCGTGCTCACAGAACCGAAATATTTCAATGGAAATTTTGACAATCTGGCCAAAATAAGAA
This sequence comes from Candidatus Sifarchaeum subterraneum, assembly GCA_016292335.1. GTDB lineage: Archaea > Asgardarchaeota > Sifarchaeia > Sifarchaeales > Sifarchaeaceae > Sifarchaeum > Sifarchaeum subterraneum. Next base: position 3,324 of record JAECRX010000073.1, read on the forward strand.
GAGCTGTTGATATTCCTGTTCTAATGAAAGATTTTGTCGTTGACGAACGTCAAATTCAAAAAGGCACGGAATTGGGGGCTGATGTTATACTTTTAATCACTTCTATTTGTCCGATAGAAGATTTCTTAGGAATAGTTAATTCTTATGGACTGGAAGCCTTAGTTGAGGTTCATAACGAATTAGAAGTACACATTGCAATAGATGCTGGAGCAAGATTAATAGGAATCAATAACAGAGATCTAAATACTCTGAAGGTTGATTTAAGAAAGACGGCTATGTTAGCCCCTTTAATTCGTGATTATGATGAAAACGCAACCATAATCAGTGAGAGCGGAATTAAAAACCATGAAGATGCTGATTACGTTATTTCACAGGGTGCAGACGCAGTACTGGTCGGAACATCGATAATGAAATCTAAAGATATCTCTAAAAAAGTAAAAGAAATCGCCAGAGAGGAAAATTAAGGATGAAAGTGAAGATATGCGGGATTAAAAACACCGAAGACGTTCGCTTTACCGTGAATGCTGGAGCAGACGCAATAGGTTGTGTGATTGATGTTCCAAAAAGTCCGCGAAACATAGATATTCACCAAGCTAAAAAAATTTTTGATTTATTACCCCCGTTTGTTTCATCTGTTGCTGTTTTAGTTCCAAAAAAAGTTAACGAGATTATCAAAATTGTTGATTTGTTACAACCCGATGCTGTTCAAATTCATGGCAATAATATTGGGTTTAGAGAACATGAAGGGTTGTCAAGTGTTTTAAAAAGTACAAAGCTAATTCAATCGATCTCGGTTGATGTAATTACAGGTAAAACAAATTATATCTGTAATGATCCTGTAAAAGCCTCAGAAATAATCTCAAAAGTCGTTGATGCCATACATATCGACAGTCTAGTTCCTGGTATGGCTGGAGGGACAGGAATTAGTTACAACTGGGCCATTGCAAAAAATATCAAACAAAAAGTAGATGTCCCAATTATTTTAGCTGGAGGACTCAATTCCAGTAATGTTGCTAATGCAATTCAAATTGTAAAACCCTTTGCAGTTGACACTAGTAGTGGGGTTGAGGCCTCTCAAGGAGTCAAATCTCAGAGAAAAATTTTTGATTTTATAAAAAAAGCAAAGGAGGTTTTTGTTTGAAAAATACATTAAGATATTATGGTAAATATCCTGACGAATACGGACATTATGGCGAATTTGGAGGAAAATTCGCCCCAGAAATCTTGATACCTGCCTTAGACGAATTAGAACAGTCTTTTCATGAAAATTACAGCTCTGAAAAGTTTCAAGCCGAGTTAATAAACCTGTATGGAGACTATGCAGGCAGACCTACGCCGCTGTATTTTTGTGAAAGGCTTTCTGAAAAGTTTGGCTGTAAAGTTTATTTTAAGAGAGAAGACCTTGTCCATGGAGGCGCTCATAAGCTGAATAATACATTAGGACAAGCGTTACTTGCCACGAAAATGAAAAAAGATAGATTGATAGCTGAAACTGGCGCAGGGCAGCATGGCTTTGCAACTGCAATCGCTGGGGCCAAGTTCGGATTGACCACGGAGATCTTTATGGGACACAAGGATGTAATGCGCCAAAAGCATAATGTCTATCGAATGAAACTTCTTGGAGCCAAGGTTATCCCAGTCTATTCAGGAGACCAAACTCTAAAAGATGCAATAAACGAAGCCCTAAGAGACTGGATTTCCAATATTCATCATACTCATTACTTGATCGGATCAGTTGTAGGTCCTCATCCATACCCCCTGATCGTCAGAGAATTTCAAAGAGTTATTGGCAAAGAAATTAAGGAACAAATTATGACTAAAGAGGGAAGGTTGCCTGATGTTATCCTAGCATGTATCGGAGGTGGCTCGAACGCCATGGGGACCTTCTACGAGTTTATTGAAAACGATTCAACGGCATTAATCGGTATCGAAGCTGAAGGGGAGGGTATCGCCACAGGTAAACACGGTGCATCATTATTCGCTGGAACGAAGGGAATTCTCCATGGTGCACTTACTTACATCTTACAAGATGAGTATGGACAGATTCAAGAATCACATAGTATCTCAGCTGGTCTTGATTATCCGGGAGTTGGGCCTGAACATGTTCTGCTCAAAGAGATTGGAAGATTGAAAGTTGTAGCTGCAACAGATAAAGAAGCTCTTGAAGCGATAGATTTATGCTGTAAAACTGAGGGGATCATTCCCGCTTTAGAACCAGCTCACGCCATTGCACATGCTGCAAAAATTTCAGCGGAATATGATAAGGATGACATAATGGTGATTACGCTTTCTGGTTCTGGATCTAAAGATCTGGACATATTGAAACAACATATGCGGCTGGAGGAGTAAAAAAATGTCGAAAATAGAACAGAAGTTTATCGAACTAGAAAAGAAAAATGAGAAGGCTTTGATACCCTTCATTACTTTAGGAGATCCTTCTCCAGAGTTCTCTTTAAAGATTGTACGAACACTTGTCGATAGTGGTGCTGACATAATCGAACTGGGGATACCTTTCTCAGACCCCATTGCAGACGGTCCAACAATTCAAGCCTCGTCCATGAGATCTTTAGCGAATGGTATGACACCAGATTTAGCATTTAATTTAGTCAAGGAAATACGTGGTTTTACTAATATTCCTCTCGTCTTTCTTACGTATTACAACATCGTTTTTCAAAGGGGTGTGAACAGATTTTTCCATGATTGTTCTGAATGTGGTATCGATGGCGTTATCATCCCAGATCTTCCAGTAGAGGAAGCGGCACTAGCATTAGAGGCTTCTCGTAAAACGAATGTAGATTTGATTTTTATAGTAACTCCCGCAACTTCTGAATCAAGATTATCCAAGATTTTACAGGTGGCCAGAGGTTTTGTCTATGTGGTAAGTTTATTCGGAGTAACAGGAGCAAGAAAAAAGCTATCAGAGATAACATTAGAAACTCTGAAAAAGATAAAACCCTATACAAAAGGGAAAATACCGGTATCTGTAGGATTCGGGATATCAAAGCCAGAACATGTAAAAGAACTTATTCTAGCTGGCGCTGACGGTGCAATAGTTGGCTCTGCTATCATAGACATTCTAGCTAAGAATTTAAAACATGAAAAAGTGGTTATCGAAAAAATTGGTAAGTATGTTCAAATTATGAAGAAAATGACAATTCGACACTGGTGATGCACTATGGCGAACTTTAAGACAAAAATCAGCCATATTAAATACAAACAGCGCATTATTTATTCATATAAAGGCATTGAATTATTTAATGACAAAATTAACGACAAATTATTGTAATCGATTTTAGAGAAGATCAATGATCAAAAAGCCATTATAATTTGAAGATTGGAGGAATATAAATGCAATTTAATGTCCACATAGAACATTTA
>JAECRX010000074.1 GCA_016292335.1 Candidatus Sifarchaeum subterraneum
AGATTTGACTGTTTCTGAAACAGAGAGTGCCTATTCTTCAGCGCAATTTTTCTCAAACATCCTTTTAGAACAGAAAAAACGAACTAAGGAACAACAAGAAAAAAACAACGAAGAATGAAATCATGAAAAAGTTCTAGAATGATGTTGGATCAGAAGTCATTTTATCGGCGGTCTTCTCTTTTTTTCTTCTATTGATATGGCCTTTTCAAGGATTTCTAATCCTTTATCTATCAAGGTCCTATCAATAATAAGGGGAGGACAGATTCTAATTACTGACCTTCCTGCTGTGATGATAGCTAGACCTTTCTTAAAGCATTCTAAGATTATATTTTTCGTCTCTTTTCTCGCTGGTTTCTTTGTTTTTTTGTCTAAAACCAGCTCGATACCAATCATTAAGCCTTTTCCCCGAACATCTCCTATTAACTCAAATTTATCTTTCAGTTCATTCAAATAAGAGAGAATGTAGTTTCCTTGTTTAGTTGTGTTTTCTAGAATTTTTTCTTCTTCAATCACTTTTATTACTTCTTGTCCTACCACACAAGCTATTGGATTTCCACCAAACGTGCTTGAATGTGATCCTGGCTCCCAATCCATGATTCGTTTATGCGAAACTGTTGCTCCAAGTGGAAGCCCTGAGGCAATTCCCTTGGCCAAACAGAGGATGTCAGGCACAACCCCCCAATGCTCAATTGCGAACCATTTTCCTGTCCTACCAAGTCCTGTTTGAATCTCATCATCGATTAAAAGTAATTCATACTTATCTGCGAGTCTTTTTAGTTTAGGAAAAAATTCATCAGGAGGTACGACATATCCTCCTTCACCTTGTATTGGTTCAAAAATTATTCCACAGACTTCTTCGGGTGGAATATATTTCTGCAAGACCATCTCATCAATAAAACCAACGCACCAAATACCACAGTCGGGATATTCTAGTTTGAAGGCACATCGATAACAATTGCCATAGGGAACATGAGTTACACTGGGAACAAGTGGGAAAAAGTATCTTCTTTGAACTATTTTACTCGCTGTAAAACTTAAACTACCAAATGTTCTCCCATGAAACCCCCCGATGAATGCAATTACACGAGATCTGCGAGTATACCAACGAGCAAGTTTAAATCCAGCCTCTATCGCTTCTGTACCGCTATTTCCAAAAAAAACATTTTTTTGGAAGTTCCCAGGAGTTATATCGCAAATCATCTTAGCGAGCTCGGGGACTTGTGGGTAATAAAAATCTGTATTTGAATAATGTATGAATTTTTCTGATTGTTCTTTTATTTTCTCAACAATTCTATTGTGACAGTGCCCTACATTCATTACAGCCAGACCTGCATTAAAATCTATGTATTGATTTCCATCAACATCTTTTATCATTGCCCCTTTTGCCTCAGAGATGACTAGAGGATAATATCGAGAATATGATGGGCTAATATACTCATCATCCAGTTTGATAATTTCACGTGCCTTTGGGCCAGGCGGTTTTACAACAATTTTTGGAATAACCTCTTTTTCTTCCATATTATTCAACTTCCTAAATTCTTCGATAGAATTTATTAAAATACCCAATCCGATAATTTATTTTCCGAAAATTTTGATTTTATTCAACTTTTATAGGTTAAACTGCATTTTAATTAATGTTTGATATGCTCGTATGCTGCAAACTGAAGTGGTGTGAATTTTGTTTAGATTTAAAATATCATGCTATTCTATTTAACAGTAACAGGTTTTGAAATGCCACTTCATGGATTACTTAAAGCTTATGAAGTAGTCTATATTTTAACCTGACTAATGTAATTGCCTGTAGAGGTAATTACAGACAAAGATTTGAATTTTTGTAAAAATCCAATTTCTATTTTCTGAGTAATTCTTTCAAATCAGAAAGTCTTTTATTTGTGCACCCAAGAGATCATAGAAATAAAATCGCCAGCAACTTAAATTAGGTTAGGCTAGCCTAGCCTAGTTTATATGGCTAGAAAAAAATTGTTAGAGGGTGTTTTTGTTGGATGTACTAGAAAGAGCTTTAACCTCTCTTGAGGGCAAAGAGCCTGACGAGGTTCCTGTCGTTTTGTTAGTTTATGGTTTGGTTCTGAAAAGTATCGCGGGAGTATCAGAATACGAGTATTATCAAGATCTTGACCTTCAATTAAAGGCCAAGCTAGAGTTTCAACGCATGTTTCCAGATGTTTGGAATGTGACTATGGGAACTTATCCGGAATACGCAGAATTCGTGGGTCCTATGCCCACAGCTTTTGGTGGAGAAATAGAGTGGCTGGAAGATGCTCCTCCCTATGTGAGTGAATATCCAATCAAAGAACCAGAGGATGTAGATCGACTTGTGGAAGCAGGTATCCCAGATCCACGTACTGATGGGATTGCTCCTGAATTTTTAAAACGGCTCCAATACTTTTTAGATAACTTTCCAAAAGATATCCGAGAGAAATATAATTACCTTGATGGAAATATCTATCCTGGGCTCGGTCCTTCTGAGGGAGCCTCCCTATGTATGGGTTACGACACGTTTCTTGTATGGATGCGCTTGCATCCAGATGTCCTTCACAAGTGGTTAGATCTGACAACAACTTGGTTGATAAAATATTGTGAAGCAATCGAAGAACTAGTTGGAAAATGCAAAATTCTGTTCCTACCAGACCATAGCGCATCAATGGTTGGCGACAAATTTTTCAACGAGTTTATTCTTCCCCGCCTGAACAGGATATTCAAACATTACAAAGGCGCTTTACGTATTTGGCACAATGAAGGATCCGTCGGCCATATGCTATCTGCTGTGGATAAAATTGATGCCGAGGTTTGGCATTTTGGTCCATTCGATGACTCCATCGAATGCAAGAAGAAAACGCATTTTTGCCTTATGGGTAATATTCACCCACCTTGGCTGGCCAAAGCAACCCCAGCCGAAGTGGAAGAAGCTTGCAAAGAACTTATACTAAATACAGCTAGTGGTGGAAAGTTTTGGTTATCAACAGGAGGCGGAATGGCCCCAGGGACTCCCTTTGATAATATCAGAGCCATGTTCAAAGCTGTTGAAAAATACGGAAAATATCCAATCAAGAGGTGAAAAAGGTGGCTGAGAAATTACTAAAGGACTTAATTGATGCAATCATAAAATTGGATATTGAAAAGGCAACTAATTTAACAAAATCTATGATAGACAAAGGAATCACCGCCCGAGAGATCATCTTAGATGGTATAATGCCTGGGATGAAAGCGGTAGGTGAAATGTATGAAAGGAAAGATTATTTCTTATCCGATCTACTATTTGGGGCCTATCTTTCTGAAGAATGTTTTAAACTCCTGGAGCCACTCTTAGCAAAAGAAATCAAAAAAGTACCTATTAAAGGAAAACTTGTTATAGCAACTGTTAAGGGCGATATCCATGACATCGGGAAGAAAATATTCACTTCCTTGATGAGAGCCGAAGGTTTTGAGATTTATGATCTAGGCGTTGATATTTCAGCTGAAACAATAGCTGAAAAAGTTAAGGAAATTGAGGCCGAAGTATTAATAGTGGGAACTTCAGCACTGTTGAGCACTACTGCACCATATTTCAAGGATGTCCATGAAGCTCTGGAGAAGGCTGGAGTGCGTGATAAAGTCCTCTTTATGACAGGTGGGCCTCCAATAGTTACGGCTGATGAAGTTAACGCTGACTTTTACACGAATAACGCCTTTGTGGGGGTTAAAAGGGCGCTTGAATATGTCAATAAAAAAAAGCAGTGACAAGATCCAAAGAAACAAATTTTTTCCTTAACTAACAAAAGAAGTTTTCGGAACTAATATGGAAACCTAATACTTTCCTTTAATTCCCTATTTTTTTAAAAAAAGAATGAAGGATCTACCAGAAAGAAGACCACACGCTTTATTCCCGATTACTTTGAAGTCGTGGGGTCATAAAAGTATTTAAATACCTTCCCACATACTCATAGATCGCCATCATCTTTCGATATCCCTCTTATTATCTTTTCTTATTGTAAAACGAATAAGGAGAGCCTACAACCGCTTTTAAACTCTTCTTTTTTACGCAAAATACGTAAATAAAAATAGTAAAAGTTAAAAAGGTTGGAGAAATCTTACAGATGTGAAATCTGTGGGAATGTGGTTAAAGTAAAGGAAGTTGGCGGCGGTGAGTTCGCTTGTTGCGGTCAACCAATGAAGTTAGAAAAATAAAGAAGATAGGAGGTAATTAAAAATGGGCACAAAAGGAAGAGAAATAGTCGGTATGGATGTGAGCAAACTCATAGAGTTGCTCAACAAAGCATTTGCAGACGAGTGGTTAGCCTACTACCAGTACTGGGTAGGGGCAAAGGTAGCCAAGGGTCCTATGCGAGGCGCAGTAGCAGCTGAACTTGAAGAGCATGCAGGAGATGAGTTTAGACATGCAGGAATGCTTACGGAAAGGATAATACAGCTCGGTGGCACGCCTATCCTTAAGCCAGAGGATTGGTATAAAATGACCAACTGCGGATACGAAACTCCTGAAGACCCAAATGTAAGAACCTTGTTGGATCAGAATATAAAAGGAGAGCAGTGTGCAATTGAGGTTTATAACGGCTTGCTTGAAACCGTCAAGGACAAGGATCCAGTTACCTACAATATGCTATTGGAAATACTTGAGGACGAGATAGAGCACGAAGAAGACCTTCAGGCTATCGTAGAAGATATGGAATTGATGAAAAAAGGGTAAATAAGTAGTAGATAAAGCCGTGAAGGACCCCAATAAAGTTACCCCTGCTGATTGGAAGCCAGATGAGGAAATCATAGAGCCCATCATAGAAAACGCAGGGAAGATTTAGCCGATTACAAATCCACGACTTCGCCTAATACGGGCTTTGCGGCTTCGTCTCACTTCGCCCAAACGCCTTGGGTGGCTTCGCAAAGTCCAAAAATTTTTCGAAACATTATATAATCCCGCTAAAAGTCTGAGATCTGGATGGGGTAGGCCTCCTCTGTTGATGGACCTAAAACGTCCATTGCGACTGGAGTTTTCTCTACGAAAATAGATGTTGGAGGAGATTCGGCATCTCTCACCTGCTTCTAGATGTGGGGAGGACACTTCTCAAAAAATAAGTTCTATTTTTAGTTAGAATAAAGTTTCTTGAGTATTTCATCAGTCGCGCTATAAGGATCTATTTCTCTTTCAACAATTTTTTCAATTAGTTTTTCAAAGTCCCCTTCCTTCATAATTCCCAAAAGATGATTTATCAGGTGTTCGTTAACTAACTCTATAATCTCTCTTTCAATGTTTTTCTTATGGTTAATTTCTAAAAGATTAGATGATTTTAAATATTGTAAATGTCTTTCAATCGTTTCTATTAGTTCTGGCGTGCCTATGTTTTTTGTTGCTACAGTTTTAAGAACCAGTGGTTTCCATTTTTGATCCGCTTTTTCTTCATGTCCAAGATCGACCATTAATGTTAGCTCCAATGCTAACTTATCAGCTCCATCTCGATCTGCTTTGTTTACCACAAGGATATCAGCAATCTCAAGGATTCCAGCCTTCATAATTTGAATCTCATCTCCAAATCCTGGAACGGAGAGTACAAGCACAGTATGCGCAGCTTTTACAATATCCACTTCATCCTGACCTGTGCCTACTGTTTCAACGATAATAACGTCTTTGCCTAGTGCGTCTAAAATCCTTATTGCATCTTTTGTTGCTTTCGAAAGACCACCTAGAGCTCCTCTAGTAGCCAAACTACGAATAAAGACGTCCTTGTCCGTAAAATGATTCCCCATTCTAATTCGGTCGCCAAGTATTGCACCTCCAGTAAACGGGCTGCTAGGATCTACGCAAATAACACCAACTGTTTTATCTTTTTTTCTAAATTCTGTTATCATTGAGTCTACCAATGTACTTTTTCCAGACCCTGGAGATCCAGTAACACCAATAACATGCGCTTTTCCAGTATGTGGGTAGATCAGTCTTATTGCCTCTCTGGCATCGGGCAGTTCATTTTCGATATGAGTAATTAGTCTAGCTGCTGCTCTCATATCACCGGACAGTAATCGTTTCACTAGTTCCATTTAGATGCCCCATTCAATTTCTTTTTATTTTATTCGAGAATTATTTTTTAGCACGTACCTTATGTTATGCTATTTTCCAGCGTTCTTTTTTAACCCGTTCAACAACATGATTTATAATAACATCTAAAAGAGTACCTGGTCCATATAGTCCAGTAATCCCCTGTCTTATTAATTCGGGCTTGTGATGTTCTGGTATGATCCCCCCTCCGCAAACAATAGTATCTTCCGCATTCCGTTCAATTAATAATTGCCTTACGCGAGGAAACAATGTCATGTGTGCACCGTTGAGGAGGCTCAAAGCGACAACATCAACATCTTCTTGTAAAGCAGTTTCTACAATTTGTTCAGGTGTTTGTAAAATTCCAGTGTAGATCACTTCCATTCCTGCATCCCTAAATGCATGACATAGCACTAGAGCTCCTCTGTCGTGGCCATCTAATCCAGGTTTAGCAACCAGTATTCTGATTTTTCTTTCATAGCTCAATTTAAATCCCTCTAAAAGAGCGGTTGTTCCTTATATTCACCAAAAACATCTTTCATTGCATCTATGATTTCTCCCAGAGTAGCATATACTCTGACTGCATCGAGAATCGGATACATTATGTTGTCTGAACCTGCTGCGGCTCTACGTATTTCATCCAATGCTTTTTTCACTGCTTTGTTGTCTCTTTCTTTTCTAAGTCTTTTTGTCCTCGTTATTTGATGGTTTTGCGCAATTTCGTCAACTTCCAACAATTCAGCTGGTAGTTCATCCTCTTCTATCTTGTACTTATTCACACCTACTATTATTTTCCTGCCTGACTCTATATCCCGTTGGTGTTTGTAAGCAGCCTCAGCTATTTCCCTCTGGAAGAAATTCTTCTTAATAGCGGGAATAACACCACCTAAAGCTTCTATTTTCTCAAAATATTCATAGCATTCCTTCTCCATCTGATTAGTTAATGCTTCAACGAAATAGGATCCTGCTAATGGATCTATGGTGTTTGCCACCCCTGTTTCTTCGGCAATAATTTGTTGAGTTCTCAAAGCTACTAATACTGCTTCCTCAGAGGGTAAAGCCCATGCTTCATCAAAAGAATTTGTATGAAGAGATTGGGTGCCTCCGAGTACTGCCGCTAAGGCCTCAAAAGCAGTTCTTATGATATTGTTTAAGGGTTGTTGATAAGTTAAACTTACACCAGCTGTTTGTGTATGAAATCTCATTAACAACGATCGTGGATTCTTCGCACCCCGTTTCTTCATTTCTCTTGCCCATATTCTTCTAGCAGCCCTAAATTTGGCTATTTCTTCGAAAAAATCTATTTGAGAGTCGAAGAAGAAAGATAATCTAGGGGCAAAATCATCTATATTCAAACCAGCCTCTAATCCTGCATCGATGTATGCAAGTCCGTCTGCCAATGTGAATGCAAGTTCCTGGACAGCAGTTGCTCCTGCTTCCCTGATATGGTAGCCGCTAATACTTACTGGGTTCCATCTGGGTAGAAATTTAGAGCAATATTCAAACATATCAGTGATAATTCTCATAGATGGTTCAGGGGGATAAATCCACGATTTCTGAGCTATATATTCCTTCAAAATATCGGTTTGATTTGTACCTGATAATTTATGTTGAGGCACACCTTGTTTTTCAGCTACAGCGATATACATGGCTAATAGGATTATAGAAGGTGCATTAATGGTCATTGATGTGCTTATTTTGTCTAATGGAATTCCATCGAAGATAATTTCCATGTCTAGCAGTGAGTCAACTGCAACACCGCATTTACCAACTTCACCATATGCCCTTGGAGAATCAGAGTCATATCCATACAACGTTGGCATGTGAAATGCAACGCTTAGTCCGGTTTGGCCATGTTCGATTAAATAATGGTATCTCCTATTTGTATCCTCAGGGGTGCCAAACCCACTAAATTGTCGCATCGTCCACAACCGACCACGATACATTGTAGGATAAACGCCTCTCGTGAAAGGATATTCGCCTGGAAAACCAATATCTCTTAAATAATCCAAATCGTTTATATCTTCAGGAGTATATAATCGTTTTATTTTTCGATCTGAAATCGTTATGAAGTCATCCTCAGCTTTTCTTTCAGACCATTGCTTAACGTTGTTTTTGAATTTGTTGTTCCATTCTTCTTTATATTCCGCAATTAACCCTATTTTTTGTGGATCATACATAGCTATTCCTCTGAATCTTTTTTTCTCTTAATTAATAATTTAGTACTCGCAACCTTTTCTTGCCATTATCCCTTTGGAAAAAGGATGCTTGATTTCAACCTCTTCGGTAACATAATCAGCTAAATCAATGATTTCTTTTGGTGCATTACGACCCGTGAGAATTAGCTCAACTTCTTTTGGTTTATTTTCAATTAATTCAATAACTTTATCTAACTCTAATAGTTTCCAATCCAAGGCTACAAAAATTTCGTCCAAAATTATAAAATCGTATATGCCCTTTTGAAATATTTCTTTTACATACTTCAAACCCTCTTGGGCCAATTTTTTATCTATTTCCGTTGGACATTCCTTGTTAACGAATCCAGCACGGCCGAATTGAATAATATCAATATTTGGGTATTTTTTAGATGATTCTATTTCTCCATAATGGTTTCCTTTCATGAATTGAATCATCATAACGTTGAAGCCATGACCCATTGCTCGGAATGCCAGTCCTAACGATGTGGTAGTTTTACCTTTACCACTTCCAGTGTAAACGTGGATCAGTCCATTTCTTGATTCATAATTTATATGATTGACATTTTCTTCTTTTTTTTTCTCATTATTGTTATTCAGCAAGAGGATACAGCCTATAAATTTTTTACAAGGAGTAGCATTTTTGAACTCGAAACTGAGGAGAGTATATATTTTAATGGCTTAGTTTTGTTTTGAGAATTAATAAGTTGCTAATTAGATTAACGTATTTTAGATAAGATCTTTCGCGTGTACAAGTTTTATTCTTAAGAATTTTTCGAAATTCTCTTTAATTCTCTAGTTAGCTCCAGGACGATTTCGTGAAGATCTCCTATGATTCCATAATCTGCTATTTTAAATATTTCTGCTTCGGGATCTTTGTTTATTGCAATAATAGTACCAGCGTTCTGAATTCCTATTGTGAATTGAATTGCGCCTGAAATACCGCATGCAATGAGTAGTTTCGGTTTAACAGATTTTCCAGATTG
>JAECRX010000075.1 GCA_016292335.1 Candidatus Sifarchaeum subterraneum
ACTGCACCGCCCATACCCGCGATGGGGTTCACTATAAAGCCAATTACTTTCATATGAATAACGTCCTTGAAAATCCCAATTAAACAAATCAATAATTTCTTCTAGGAAATCACTTAATTCACAATAAGGGGTGAATTAGACATATGGGTTTTAAATTGTCTTGTTAATGGAATCGTAACTTTATATAAGAAAGAAATAGATGGTAATTTAATCGGATTAAATTTTGCGATTTAATCTTGTAAAGAAGAATAAATTTCAAAGCCCTAATTCATCGCTGACCTCTTTCAGGGATTCAATACTTAGCTCATAGAACTCCTCTAGACTCAAGCCCAATTTTTCGCACATCTTTATATTGTCTCTATTCACACTTCTGGCGAAGGATTTATCCTTAAATTTTTTCTTAACAGTTTTGACTCTGACTTCGGCGAGTTTTTTATTTGGCATCATCAATGCAGCTGCTATTACCAGACCAGAAATCGCATCTGCAGCTATTAAGCCCCAATCCATTATTGTTTCTGGTTCTATTCCCGTAAACATGTGAGCATGGGCTTTGACAGAATGAAGAGCGTCTTCAGGAAGTATTCCTTCCAGCATCTTTGCCGAAACTGAACCATGTTTTTCCATGTTATCTTTAGTTTCATCATAATCAATATCATGCAGCAGGCCTAAAAGTTCCCATTCTTTTTCATTCTGATTTAATTTTTTTCCTAGACCTTTCATTATTGCTGAAACCGCTATCATGTGCTTCTTTAAATTTTCATCTAAGACATGTTCGTTGATACGTTCAAGGGCTTCTTTTCTTGACAACATGTGGGAATGTTTACTATTTCAATTTAAAAATTTCTCGGTCAATCGCGCTAGAACACATCTTTATCTCACAGGCTCGACAAAGTTACATGAAGAAGAGGGGGAGCGTGTGGGAATATATGAATAAATAATCCAGAGGCTCTCCATACTAGCTTGTCCCAAATTTAATTCAAATTATTAAAAGTAAAATCTAATACCTGGACTATGATAGTTCAGAAAATTCTGCAGATATATGAAAGAACATAAAGCAGGTTATAAAACATCATGGATGAAGGTTTCATTACTATAATTCATATTCTTTTACCTTTCTCATTGTATGTTTTATTCTACTTTGTTTACGAACTTTTAAAGGAAAAAAATTGTGGACCCTTGTTTTAGGGCACATCTTGGAAAGTTTTTTAAAAAAATAATGCATTGTTATGCAAAATTGTATAACAATACATAGTTAGACTATTGTTATCATAAAGTAGTCTTCTCTTCAAAGAATAGTTACCAACAAAACAAGGTCTATTCAGACCCACAAATGTATTAACATCCATACACAGAAAATTCTCTTCCTAATTAAATTTCGAATTATGGATGAGGAGTAAATAGCTTTGATCCTTGAGAAAATTTATTTATTGGCTCGACAATCCAAATCAAAAGTTGCTATTGGCGTTGGACTTGAAAACGAATACATTTCCAGAACAGTAAAAGCTGCTGAAGAAGCTATCAAAAAAGGCTTTTCGGAAGTCATTCTAGTAGGAGACGAAAAGATTGATAAAAGTATTAAATTCGAGGCGGGAGACCTGGAATTATCTGACAACCCTGAAGAACTCATAATCGAGATGTTAAGATCGAAAAAAATCGATGCTGTAGTTCGCGGATCTTTGAGTGCTTCAAAAACTTTAGAGCAACTTAAAAAACAATTCAAATTGGAAAGAATATATCGATTAGGCATTTTAGAAACTTCTAAGGGTCATCAATTTTTCTTTGCGCCTGTTGGGATTGATGAAGGAAAAAATTTAATTGAAAAGCTTGAATTTATCAAGAAAGGAGTAGAATTAATCCAGAAACTCGATATAGAACCAAATATTGCAATATTATCTGCTGGCAGAAAAGGAGACATCGGAAGATATGAATTAGTTGATAGAAGTCTAGCTGAAGCTGAATTTGTTGTTGAAAGAGCCAAAGAACTAGGCTATGCGGAAAAAATTAAACATTATGAGATATTGATTGAAGATGCCATAGAAGAAAAAGCAAATTTCATACTTGCACCTGATGGCGTTTCCGGAAATTTGATTTATAGAACTCTTGTTCATCTGGGATCGGGCTTCTCTCATGGTGCACCAATACTTGGACTGGAAAGTTACATTGACACTTCCAGAGTTGGGCCAATAAATGAATATGTTAGTGCAATAGCATTGGGATCAGCACTCTCAAAATGGAGGTAAACGATTTTGGAGCTAATACTAACACCTGAAGAAGTGAAAGAAAAGTTCGGACCACTTTTTTGTAAAAAATTTCTCACAATTGTTGATGAAAAAGCAAGATTAGTAGAAATTATTGAAAAATGTTCCGCTAGAGGTCCCGTAGAATGGGATGCTGTAAATCGCACTAGGGCAGGCGGAGTAGTAAAAAAATCCTATGTTTCTGGAACTGAATTACATTTGTTTGCAGAAATTGGCAATCGTCCTGTCAATTTTGGTCCATCTGATAAAGAATTGGGTGGACAAGCTTTGGAAGGCGTTCTTGTAAAAGAAAACGAGGTACATACGAAATGGTCAGGAATTGCAGGTGCTGGATTAGGTATTGTAGCATGTTTAGCCCAAGCACCAGGGGTATTAAGGGCGATCTACCCGACAAAAGAAGATTTAGAAAAAGTAGGTGGAGCATATACTTCAAGAGTTACGCTAGTGACACCGAAGTATGAAAAAATAATTGTCGGAATAGATGACACAGACACAAAAGAAAAAGGGGCTACATGGGCAATAGCTCTAAAAATAGCTAACGAACTCCAAGAAGAAGGAGAGATTGAACTCTTGGCTCACAGAATAATACAGTTAAATCCAGAAGTCAAAGAAAAGACGACAAATTGTGTATCTATCGCTTTAGTTTTTGCAGCAAAAACAGAAAAAGTAGAGGAGCTTATTTCATCTTTTGTGAAAAGGCTAAAAGAGTTAGCGGTATCTGAACATGCACACATTGTTATATGGAGAGGAGTTGTCATCCCACAAGAAATCAAAGAATTTGGGAAAAAAGCGAAAGAAGAAATTTTGAATTTAGACATGGCAAAAAAACTTGTTGAAGAAATAGACATCGAGCATTATAAAATAACTGGAGAGAGAGGATTAATCGGCGCTATCGCCGCTATTGCATATGCAGATAGCGGAATTGAAGCAGCAGCTCTTGCAAAAGATCCCGCACTTTCAATTATATCTTGAACTTATTTCCTGTGCAATAATAAAATAGCAACGATGATACTACTATTGGAATAGAGAAGTCCATGGAGTGCTTAATTTTTGAATATTAGAAACCTTCTGGAAGAAATTAAATCATTTCAAGGTTTCAAAAACAAGCAAATGGTAGGAAAAGCTATCAAGCTACTCAAAGATGCTGGATTTAAATCACCACATATTTTTTCATCTTTTGGCGAAGATTCAGCCGCTCTAGAGATTGGTTCTGAAAATCTATTGCTTTTTCATGCTGACAGTATTGTTGAAAGTCTGATAAATGCAGATCCGTGGGGAGCTGGATTTTTTTCTGTTGCAGTAAATGTTAACGATATCAATGCGGCTGGCGGGTTACCAATCGCTCTTGTGTATGTCGTTTCGTATAAAACCGAAGAGGTTGGAAATAAAATATTTGAGGGGTTAACTGAAGCCACACATAGATTC
>JAECRX010000076.1 GCA_016292335.1 Candidatus Sifarchaeum subterraneum
CAACGCATGGGGAGCAAGAGAAGCTTATTTGTCTGAAAAAAAAGCACCGCCTGAATGGGGTCCAAGGGCTTATCGTGGCCCATTATGGGAAGCAATCACCGCGCTTTCATTGAGTTTAGCAGGGTGCGATGTCTTTATGATGATGCATCCAGCAGCAGTAAGTATATTCAAGGAAATAACTGATCAGTTGCTCTCAGAAAAAATGAGTGAGCCTAAAACCATTGAAAACTGGATTACAGAAATTACCTGAGCGGAGGAACAAAAATTGGCAAGAAGATTAATGCCCCTCGATCTCTACAAATACCTTCCCAAAACAAACTGCAAGATCTGTGGTGAAGAGACCTGCATGGCGTTCGCGATGAAGTTGATATCAAGAGAAGTTGTTGTTGATGATTGCACACCTCTTCTCGAACCAAAGTATGCTGCGGATCTAAAAACTCTAGTGAAAATGGTTCGACCTCCTCAAGCAGAAGTCGTAATCGGAAAAGGAGAAAACGAAGTGAAAATTGGCGGGGAGGAGGTCATGTACCGTCATGAATTAACCTTTTACAACCAAATTGCATTTGCAATCGATGTACACGATGAGATGGAGGAAGATAAACTCATTGAGCGAGTTAAATTCATCAATGACTACTCCATCTTCCGGATAGGTGAGGATCTCTATCTAGACCTTGTTGCTGTTAGGTCGGTTTCAAACGATCCAGTAAAATTCTCAAAGTGTGTTGAAACTGTTTTAGCTAACTCAAAATATCCATTAGTTCTATGTTCTTTCAATACTGATATCATGAAAGCAGGACTTAAGGTTGCAGGGCACGCCGCTCCACTAATTTATGCAGCAACTAGGGATAACTGGAAAGATATGGCTCAATTGGCGATAGACCTCGACTGTCCCCTAGCTATTTTCGAACAGGATTTATCCATTCTGAAATCACTAGCATCTAGTATCCGCGCCACAGGATTTGATAAAATTGTTTTAGACCCTGGACTGCAAATTGGAGAAGGATTAACTGGAGAAAGCCTAGACAAATATACCATGTTGCGAAGAGCGGCTATAATAGGAGACGAAGATGTAGGCTATCCATTACTTGCAATTCCTGCATTACTCTGGTTAGACGGTGATGAAGGGGTAGTTACAGCCTACAGGGAAGCAATGATTGCGGCAATGCTCATTGACCGATATGCCAATCTACTAATTCTACACACTGCAGATAATTGGGCACTAACAGCACTATTAACCCTTAGACAAAACATCTACACAGACCCCCGAATCCATCCCGCTGTTGAGCCAGGATACAGACCCACTGGAGAACCTGATGAGATGTCACCAATAATGATCACTACAAACTTCGCGTTGACGTATTTTACAGTTAAGTCAGACCTTGAATCCGCAGGTATCGATGCCCACCTCTGTGTTGTGGACACTGGAGGTATTGGTGTTGAATCTGCAGCAGCTGGTGGACAACTTAATGCAGAAAAAATACAAGAAGTCATAGAGGAGGCAGGATTACCAGAAAAAGTTCCATCGGAAAACCATAAGGTCTTGATACCAGGATTCGCTGCAAGGTTCTCAGGGGAACTTGAGGATCTTCTCGGATGGGAAGTACATGTAGGACCAAAAGATTCTTCTGGTATCAAAGCTTATCTTGAAAAGAAGTGGTACATAGAGGAGTAGAGTTGCTTTTTTGAAAAGCTATCTCGCATCCCATATTTTTTTTTAATTTTCTTGAAATATAATAAAGTCAAATGCTCCCAAAACGTAACCATGTCCCTATTCGGGGGTTAGAGTTCTTTTTCGGTTTTTTCTTATTTTAGAGGGAATATTACGCTGATACTTCTTCTATCCCCTCATACTTAGCAATTCATCTCTTGGCTAAGGCTGAGAGGTTTATTTCACCCATGTTTATCGATATGAGTTCAGTACTCAAGATCCCAATCATTAATTTCTTTCAGCTGGGTCAGACTCATCATTACCCATCTGAATATGTTCTGAATATTCAGAGGATTATATCTTCAGCGGTATCATGAGAATTTTTCTTTTTTAATATTAGCAAAAAAGGTAACACTTTTATAACATTTCTCGTCCTCTGCGAGTCATCCGAAAATCATCTTAAGCGTTGGACTCTCATTGATGGTTCTTCTCATACACAAGAACGTGCTGTGAAGGGTATTATTCACAGTATTCCGTTAATGGTTATATTGCGTCTTTATAGATATTTGGATGTAAAAAGTTTCTTATCTTTTGGGATGGGGTAAATTTTGAAAAAACGCTTAAAAAGAAATACATAAAAACCTTAAAAAAGAAAGAATTGTTACTTACAAGACCAGGTTATTATTGAGCCATTGTTTGATAAATTCTTATTAAAAATTCGTTTGGTTCTTAGGAAGAAAATTTCATTAACCAACATTGTGCATCAACTTCTGGCGCAAACTAGGAGGACTTTCAAAAATGGAAATAAAAGGGGAAACACTAGATGACATTCTTAAAGACCTTGAGGCTTCCGTTCCAGAGATAGAGTCCGCGGCAATTGTGTCGATAGAAGGATTGCCCATAGCTTCAGCACTGCCAGCAGATGTCGATGAGACCCGAGTTGCTGCCATGACAGCAGCAATGCTCTCCTTAGGAGAAAGGGCCTCTCTAGAGCTTGGAAAGGGGGAACTTGAACGTGTATTCGTAGAGGGCAAAGACGGCTTTATTATCGCTATGGGCGCTGGTACCAATGCTGTTTTGACTGTCAGTGCGAGAAAAGAAGCAAAATTAGGTTTAATTTTCTTAGACATGCGCCGAGCTGCAGATAAAGTAGCAGCAATAATTTAGATTATTAATCTCACACTTGAAGAACTTTTTTTAAAATTACCAAATCAGAGATAAGATGTACCCGATTTCCTCTAACATAATTTTTGGAGGAAATCCATACCCCCAGTGCCAAACATGTGGCCAACGGGATATTTATTCAGGCGGAAATGGATATTTCTCGGTAGATGTTGTGTGACTAAATTTTTTTCACTAAAAAAGTCAGCAATCCAATATCTATTTTTAGTCGTCATAAAAAGGGAAAAAATCCTTTTACACAGGAGTCGTATCTGTTCTTTCATTTGAATCGCGGATAACCAGGTTTTTCGCCTTTCTTAAGTCTCCTAAAAAAGTTTTTGAATGTCTTGTCAACTCTTCTCAATACATCTTGAAGTACTTGTGAATGAACCGCTCTCAAAAAGAGATTGGTCTTTTTGTCTTCTTTCAGTTGATCAGGTTGATCGTAATAGGTAACAGCTACTCTGTTATTCTTCCATTCGTTCTTTCGTTCGGCAAGAGAATTATTATACAAAATACGACATGTAGTAAGCCATTGAGTGAAAATATTCTCTTGCTCTTTTGTAGGATACAGTCTGAATTTGAAGGTCCTCGTAATCAAGTGGATTACCACTATTTACTTAAACACGAACATACATATATTTCTTGGTAGTGTGGTGGTTTCTTTAGTTTTTAGTCAGGTGAATTACCAGCTACTACACTACCCCAATTCATCCCCACCCTCTCGGATGGAAGCTTCTTGCGAGGTAGATGATAAAAATCTTACAGACCAAGAACCTTTTTCAGAAACAAAAGCAACCTTATCGAAAAACTTTGAACACATCGAAAAGTCCATTTCCATTTTTTTTCTTTAGATATTGAAAAATTGAGATCTGAGGCTTGGATGTTCTTACAATTTGTTGTCCATTTCAAAATCAACATTCATATTCGCGTTAAAATTTGTGTGATAAGGCAACCAAACTAGGATTATTTTCTTAAGGTTAGAAGGACTTCAGAGGAGATAGCAACCCATTCATAAGAATACGTAATGGAAATACCAAAATAAGCTGAACAATACAATGCCCATAGCACAAAGAAACGCCCATTCAAGCAATACTCTCATTTCTATATCAGATTCAATTTTA
>JAECRX010000077.1 GCA_016292335.1 Candidatus Sifarchaeum subterraneum
CCCAGGCCAATCCATTGGGTTCTGGGCCAGGTGAAGAGAAGTTGCTGACCACATGCTCATCTGAGGGATCCAACTTGTAAATCTTTCTATCCCCGTAGTTGGCGTTCCACAGGTATTGCCCATCCCAGGCCAATCCTGTAGGATCACCACCGGGTGAAGAGAAGGAGCTGACCACATGCCCATCTATGGGATCCAACTTGTAAATCTTGTCATCATCGGAGTCGACGTGCCACAGGTATTGTCCATCCCAAGCCAATCCCGTGGGAGATTTGTCTGGTGAAGAGAAGGATTTGACCACATGCCCATCTGAGGGATCCAACTTGTAAATCTTGCGTGACCAGTTATCTGCGTGCCAAAGGTATTGTCCATCCCAGGCCAATCCCGTAGGTCCTAAGCCGGGTGAAGGGAAGGATTTGTCAATAGTAGGCTGTTGTGCCAAAGTTGGAGTCATAAATAAGATTGAAAAAAGTAAAAAAGGAATGAGAGCAAAGAATATGCACCTATAAATCTTAAAGATTGTCATGGATTCGTTCCTCCTAGCAAATCAAAAAGTCCCAAAAGGTATTTCAAATTCTTCTAAATTTTTCAACCAATTTTTGCTGTAGGTCCTTAGCGCCCCTCCTCGGCGCATAGAAACAACACATAACTCGATCATAACATCTTACGATTGAGTGTTTTAGATAGTAAGCATCAATTATATTTAAAGTTGTATTTAAATATTTGGAAAATCACTATAACAAGCCTAGGTGGTCGAAACTGATTTCTTTTTTCACATCCAGAAGAAAGCCCCATTATTGGGCATGTATGTTTTCCATAATGTTACTCTAATAATTTGTAGGGTTAGTTTCTCATTAACTTTTGAACACATACTTGCAAGAAAACCGACAGTATCATATAAATCTGTAAATAAGGAAGAAAAAGGCCTTAAAGGATCTGTTTTTTCAAAGATGTCGACGTCTTTTTAACTAACCACAACTTTCTCAATTTAATACACAATTAGCCGCATTTAACAATTTAATTTCTTAATTTTCAATATACTAAGCAAATAATCGTATTTTTAAAGATTCAAGCCGTTTCTTTCCACTATAAATGGAATAAAAGTTATTTTAAACTTATCAAGATATTACGTTTTTAAAAGATATCAAAAGAAAAACCCTTATTAATCCCAAAAGACAAATAAATAAGTTAACTGTTCCAATCGAAACTAAGGCATATTTATAATAGCGTGTGCAAAGACATATCTACTTGCCGATGGGATAAATCGCGTTGTTTAACCATGTTTTTGTACGTTCCACTCCGATATCTGTTTGATGGATTATCCTGCCAAAGAAACTGTGGGATTTAAGGCCTGACTGAGTTGTCTGACATCAACTCAAGAAGTGTGCTACCTTACCAGTAAGTTGTGCACGTTATTCTCAAATAATTTATGTTCCAACCGATTTGAAAGATACTTTAAGAAACAGGGGGATAACTAATTGACTAAACAACCATTAGACGGACTATTTGAGTCTCTCATGGCAGCTCCCCAGATTTTTAAAGAGAGAGACACTCTTCGTCATACATATATTCCAGATGAATTACCACATCGAGAAGAAGAGATTGAACGTTTAGGAAATATCTTGTTTCCAGTACTCAGTGGTTCAACCCCATCCAATCTATTTCTGTATGGAAAAACAGGAACAGGCAAGACCGCAGTAACAAAATATGTGTTAAATTTCCTTTTGGACAAAATCAAAGAAATATCAAACAAATCTGACTACGCACTTGCTACGTCATTTATGAACTGTCAAATGGTCAACACGAATTATCGCGTTGTGGCTTACTTGTGTGATGCAGTAGGAGAGAAAGTTCCCTTCACGGGACTTCCCACAGATGAAGTTTATTCTAGATTTAAAAGTACGCTCGACTCAGAAAAAAAGTTAATGATCATAGTATTGGATGAAGTGGATATCCTTGTAAAGAAAAGTGGAGATGAAACACTCTATAATCTTACAAGGATCAACACAGATCTTGATAATTCCAAAGTTTGCTTAATTGGAATAAGTAACGATTTAAAATTCAAAGAATATTTGGATCCTCGTGTTCTTAGCAGTTTAAGCGAGGAAGAAATAGTTTTTCCCCCTTACACTGCGATTGAACTGATAGATATTCTCAAACAACGTGCTGAACTTGGTTTTCAACCAAACATTCTTGAGGAAGGAGTAATTAATTTATGTGCCGCACTTGCTGCCCAAGAGCATGGTGATGCAAGAAAATCATTAGATCTTCTACGAGTGGCAGGCGAAATCGCAGCACGTAAAAAAGCTGAAGAAGTTACTGAAGAACACGTTCGAATAGCAGCTATCTCTATTGAACGAGATACAGTTGCAGAAGCCTTAAGGACATTGCCTTTGCATCCTAAACTTATTTTATATAGTGTCTATCTTTTGGAGAAACATAGGGGTTCTGAAAATTCAATCACAGGCGATGTATTCAATGTCTACTCTGAACTTTGTAGTGTTATTAACATTGATCCATTGACCCAACGAAGGATCGGAGACTTCATCAACGAATTGGATATGCTTGGTTTAATTAATGCCAAAAATATCTCATTGGGAAGATACGGACGGACGAAACGCATTAAACTGAGTATTCCAAAAAAACAAATACAGGATAATTTGGAAGGCGATGAACGTATCGGAAGACTTTCAGGACATGTTCCAGAGAGCTTCTAAAAATGAGGTTATACTCACTTTAGGAGATAAATAATATCTTCTAGCTTTTCTTTTGACTTGAAAAAAGAAAATCAGATTTTCCCCTCTCAAATCTATTTAAAGACCGAGCAATAAGTCTAGCGACTCTTAAAGGCTCACAAATCGAGCCTTGAAGGGTAAATTTGTCAAGAAGTTTTTTTACCATTTTATAGGGTATCCCCAAATAATTCACAAAAATAGAATGTCCCGTTGAAAGATTCAAAGGTTCTCTTTCTCCATTTCTCTTAAAAATCTCTAGACGTTCTTCGGCATCTTTAAATTCAAAAAAATATTTTTCTAAACCTTCTGATTCTTCATATGTCACACAGATAACGGGAAGATGTAATGTTTCAAAAATTTCAGTTAAGTCTATTACATTAAACAGAGCAATTACACAGCCGTTCAATATTATCGCTCTGATGTCTGTCCTTTCCATTTTTTTGTAAATTTCTATAACTTTCTCTGTAGCATCTCTTCCTCTAACTTTAATCTTTGAAATTCCAAAACCGTCTATAATAAGATCGGCCCGCATTACTACACCTACAAACCAGGATTTTTCACCAAAACCCTTTGTGAAAGATTCAGATATCCCTAATACTCTTATCCCTTTTTTCGACAAGTTCAGATGCACTTGTATCCCTCGAATACAGAAAAGTCGCAAAAATAAAAACCAAAAAAGTGTATCCCTCACTTTTAAATTTTGTAAACATTTTTTATTTGTAAGATAAAAATGCATGTAGGAAATTAAGTGTGATAAAAATCCATAAGAGTTAATTTTTGTGATTGAAGGTTGACTATTGGAACTAGTCCAGGCGTAGGATTGATATTTTGGCTTCGTTGATATTCTGTTTGTTCTTGAAAACATCCGGAATTGATTATTTTAACACCTCTGTAATTTCCAGCAGCATTGATGTGAAGGTGGCCACAATGGTAGATGTCAGGTATCTCATCGATTACTAAGAAATCTTCGATCTCTGGTGAAATTGGAGTATTGTCACCCCAGATAGGTGCGACATGCCTACAACGCAAAAGTTCAACCATTGCATCTGCTGATTTATTCATTTCGAGACCTGGTATATGGGAAATAGCATCAAGTAGGCTTCTACCATGATGAATCAAGACATTTATCCCATGTATTTCAATAAGAGAAGGATTGCCAAGCATTCTGACGTTTGGAAGTTCATATAGTGTTTCTGTAAATTCTCTTGGCACAGCTGGTTGAGGAAGATGATTTCTAACCGCATCATGGTTCCCAGGAATAATAAAAACTTGTATCCAGTCAGGTACTTTCTCAAAAAATTTTGATATAACAGAATATTGTTCATAAATGTTATTGATAATTAAGTCCTCTTCTTGTCTGGGATATACCCCAATTCCGTCTACTAAGTCACCAGCAAAAATCAAATATTTTATACTTCCTGCCAATTCCCTTTGTTTCTCGTTATCCGCATGTAGCCAAGAAATGAATTTATCGAATGACTTGTCCAAAAACTCTTTGCTACCTACGTGTATATCTGAGATAAAAGCAGCAGAAATTGGAATTTCTGCCATATTAGGCGGTCGCATTGGTAAATCAGGCCAAATCAAATCCTTCGCGATTACCATGTTTTTACTCTGAAGAGCTCTTCCTTCGACACAAATAACTTGATCCAGAAGTATTCTTTCTCCTTTTCTTGTGATATTCTGATCCTCTGAAGGAATAATCACGTTAACAGATGATTCTAGATCTTCTATCACAAGAATTAGATTTCCTTGTTTAGTATATCTTTTTGATGAAACAATTCCAATAGTTTTGAACGCTTTTTGGCGATTTATGGAAGATATTCCTGAAATGGGAATAGTATTGCGGGTATCAATTCGATTTAAAAACATTTTTTCGATTTTTTTGAACCTACTATGAAAAAGCTTTATGAAATCCTCAATGACTCCAGTAGTGGTTGATTTTCCGGAAGGATCTTTCTTAATTTTGATCTCAGGTTCTACCTCTAAAGCCATAGGTTTTGATTTTGGTTTACCAGTTGTTCTAACCGTTTCCAAGACAACCTCTTGTTCTGTTAATTCTTCATCTTTTGATTCAATTTGAGAAGAAGACGTTAAGTGTTGATTAAGTAATTCCTCAGTAATTACAATTGGCTTTTCAGGTAATTTATTTAATTTTTCAAAAAAGTCTAACATAAATTGTGACATATCTTTTTCATGGTTTGATAAAATGGAGTTAAGAGCATCTGGAGTAATTTGAAATCCTTTTTCTAAAAATTGTTTTAATATCTCCCTTTTTAATTCAATTTTTTCTTCAGAAACGGTCAACTCAATTGTCCTCTCGAAAGATTTAACCGGAAAGTGTCTTCAATTTTTTACAAAATTTCATTTTATCTACAGGCAACGAATTATCTACCAAAGGAAGCGTGTAAATATTTTTGATAGTTACTAGACTGTTGATTTGAGATTTTTTTATTTCAAGATCCTTAACAAAGCCTCTATACGTATACTCATTATTTTTACCTTATAAAGAATTATCCTAACAAAACTCCCCTTTTCGCAAGATTTTAATGGATGATAAATTTTAATAAATTAATAGGTTTCATTCCTCGGTTATTGCTTCTCTCAAATAGTACAAACATTTTCCAAACGATGTCCTACTGGACTTTGGGTAACTCCTCAACATTTAAACCAATTTTCTTAACTTCTTTCATAAGATAAGATTTTACGGGAACGTTGGAATTTAAAGCATAAGAATACTGTGAAGGCCATAATTGAGGTTATTGAAGAAGAAGAAGAAAAAAAATAGGGAATATAAAAATGTGTTAGTTCGCAAAATGAAGATTTTGTGTAAATATTACGATCTATGTTGATTTTGAACTTTGTCTAATTAGTTTTCACAACATGGCTTTCGCTTTCTATTTTTGTGATTCTTTCTTCCATGCATTCTAAAACTTCCAGAATGCTACGCATAAAAAGAGAGATGTTGTAGAGCGTTTTTTCGAGCTTTTGTTCTATTTCTTGCATAATATATGATATGACTTAATGATTTTTGTATGTTGCTATTTCAAAGTGGCCATCAGAAAAAGCTTAAACATTGGTCTACTTTGCGATTTGGACGAGAAAATAAAGAATTAAAAGAAGAAATCATGAAGATCTTTAATGAAGAATTGAAATATGAAACTGACTTTTGAGGTAGCTATTTTTAGAGTTTAATACAAGGATATGAAGCTTGAATTCATAATCACTTGTTGCAGTGACGGGACCGCCCAATTTATAAATTATTGTCGTATATGGATCAACCAGGAGAAAAAAAGGCTCAATCCTACACGATGCCAAACAACCATTAAATATGTCAATGAGTTGCGTAAAAGCTCTGTTTGACGCAATTCGAAAAAAGACTTCGTATATACATGATATACGAAGATTTTTACACC
>JAECRX010000078.1 GCA_016292335.1 Candidatus Sifarchaeum subterraneum
CGTGAAAAAGAAGCTTAAGGCTTCTCCGCGTTTTTCTATTGGTGTTTGGTCCACCAAACTAGCCTCTGCGGGGGTCCAAACACAGGCAGAAGACAAACCAGAAATACCAAATATAAACAATAATAAAATCCAGTTGTTGATAAAAGAAGCCACGAAAGATGAAACAGCGAAAATTATTGAGCCTATTAGCATCATTATTTTTCTTCCGTATATATCTGATAGATGGCCAGCATAACCTGCAAATAAAACTCTTGCTGCCATAAAAGAAGCTAAAAATAGCCCTACATACGCAACTTCTGCTCCTAACATTTGAACATAAAGAGGATAGTAGGGTAAATATATTCCAAAACCTAAATTTACAATAAAGGTTGTTAGAGAAAGAATAATGACGCTCAAGGTATAAACTTGGTTTCCATGATCTTTAGGTTCCAGCATATTCATTACTATTCAATCCATTCTTTCTTCATAGTTATATAGATTTACAATCTATTTTCCAACTCAGATTCATCAGGTAATTATTTTTATGATTCTATCACTAAAGATCAAAACACTATTTCAAAGAAATTCAACACAATTATTCAGAGTAAATTTTTCACCGTGGGATTTTGACTATTGTTTTATAAATAATTTTAGGTATTTTTATGTCATTTCTCGTCCTCTGCTAGTCATCCGAAAAGCATTTTAAGCATCGGATTCTCATTGATGGTCCGTCTCATGCACAAAAACGTACTACGAGTGATATACTCGCAGTATTCTGTTATTGCATGATTCATTTTATTCATCAACTTGTTCTTCATTTTCATGATGTATATAAATCCAACTAGTCCAAAATGATCTTGGATATTGTCTTCTGTACACATATGTAAAAAAAGTATTGCCATATGATAAGTTTTATATAAAAGTTATTATATAAAGGAATAACTAGATACATATGCGTGTGTGAATCACTTTGGAAAATCAAAAATCTCAACTACACGACAATAATCGAAACTTCTTGACAACAAGTGGTGTTCTTGAATTAGACCGCCTCCTCGGGGGAGGAATCAAAATTGGTTCAAGCACACTTTTACTGACTGATTCATCGACCTATAATGATGCTATAGTTTCTTTGCTTCCTTATTGCCGCGATGTTCTGCAAAGAGGCGAAATATTAATTTATATCTTAACAAGTTCCCCAGCTATCGATGAACGTGACCTCCTAAATTCATATTGTGATGTTGAGTTAGTTGATCAAAGAGATAATGAAGGCAAACTCTTTTTTGTCGATTTATTTTCACGATCGGCTGGTTATGGTAGTGAGATTTCTAGTAACGCTCATGTTATTGTTGAGAAACCTCATGATGTGAACTTCATTTATAATAGACTCTGTGACCTGAGATACAAAATTCTTGGTGGAAAAAAGTCGAAAGCCAGATTTATTTATAATGATTTATCCGCAACCATCATAGATACAAACAATCACGATCAGGCAATAAAACTTATGAGACGGCTCCTAATTCAACTTAAAGCCCTTGGGGATTTAATTCATTGCATTCTAAATGAAAAAATGCACGATGAGAAAATTACAGAAACAATAAAACATTTGTTCGACAATGTAATTCAATTTAAGAGTCATGAGCAAAAAGCTAAACCCAAAAAATTTCTTCAAGTAACTAAATCAATAAATCTCTTCACATCTGTGAACGATATGGTTCCTTATGAAGTAACAAGGTCAGGTATTTCTGTTCGCCTTAAAAAGGAAAAGGAAAGATACCCTAGACAGGTAAGATGATGTTTTTTCAGATAACTTAGAAACATAAAGTAATCTGACTACTCAAAGACAAGTTTTATAACAATATAGATATAGCCAGACATCAACTCACTCAGAAAAAACTTAATAGTTACTATTTTAGATTTCTCTCTAAATTTTCTTGCTTGAACACTTCAGAAATTTGTACTAAGATTTTACCTACTTTTTCTGCCAGTTCATTTGCTTTGTTGATTTCACCTGCGTTAAAATAACAATTTGATGCTTTACTATAATACTTTGCACCAAGATCAAGATTTCTATTTTGTAATTCAACATCTGCTGCGGTAATATAATATTTTCCAGCAAGTTTATAGTTTTTACTAGCATTTGATATATCTTCGATAATTTCATATCTTTTAGCAATTTTTTCATATGTTAAAGCAGCCAACAGAAATTTTCCTTCAAGTACAGAAAAATCTGCTCTTTTTTCGCGTTCACGCGATGCTTTTTTATAAAGCTCATTAGCAATATATTCTTTTCCAAGAATCATAAAGCATTTTGCAGCAGCTTCAAGTTCATCAGCGGCTACGTTAAATCGATTTTCAGAAATAAGTTCATCTGCTCTCTCCATATGATACTCAATTGCTGCCTCCAAAGCTTTTTCCTTTTTTATTTTGTCGCCTTTTAAAAGATTTTTAGCATAACCTTCCATGCAAAAAGCTGCTAAACTCAGCTGATTCTGGTTGATGAAATGATCTGCTGATTTTGAAAATAGTTCAGCTGCCTTCTCTTTACAATCTTCTGAAGTTGATTCTTCCCCAATTTTTTCATAGCAAAAGGCTAGATTTGAATATGAACAAGCAACAAGGTCTGGTTTGTATTTATCTAAAAGATCTATGCTTTTCCAGAAATATTCTATTGCTTCAATATATTTTGCGTGTTCCATAAAAATAGTAGCAATCAAACCATAATAAACCCCTTCGCGGGGGATACTTCCTATCGTTCTAAACATTTCTGCCCTTTGAAGCAATTTCTGTATTTTCACTTCAAAAGGCTTATGATGGCTGCTCATAGATAAAATCTTCCACTCCTCTTATCACTTAAAAGATTAAAAGTAACCTCTTGTATAAAAGATCTTTTCAAAAAGATCGATCAATAAGTCTAAGTTTCAATTTTTTTGTAATTTTCCCTTTATCCAAGAAGAAATCATATATATATGATTGATAAAAAAGAAAAACCGAAAAATATTGATTGCATAGAAAAATGACGGAGATCATAAGTTAGGAAATCTTTCTTGCCTAAACGATTTTTTTGGTTTATCTGCTATTCGCTACTTTTCTTGTTTTTCTGTCTTCATCTTGAACCATCAAAGGTATTTATTGCTGATACAACCCAAAAGTAATCCGAATGTAAATGTATATTGCTGATAGCAGGAGATGGAAAAGAGCACTAATTGACCCAACGATAATAAATGTTTTAAAGAAGCTAGTTCTTTTTTCCTTGTCAAGTTCATGGCGGTAATACGCACCCATGGCGATAACATTTGAAGGACTACCAATGGGGGTAAAACTACCGCCAAGGTTTGCCCCAAGAACAAGTGACCACCAAAATGGTTCTGCACTATATCCCCCTTCCACTGCCATATCTCTTACAACTGGAATCAAAACGGCTGTTACGGGAATATTATCGATAAATGCTGATAAGACACCACATAAAACTAAAGTTGATAAGACAGCAAATAGGAAATTTCCTCCAGTCCAATTAGAAAGGATCACGGCTGATTCTCTTAGTACTCCTACTTTTGCAATTCCGCCAACTACCACAAAAAGGCCGATAAAAAAGAAAATTGTATTCCACTCAATATCAGAGAACGCTTTCTCGGGATCAACACCACTTAGTAAAAGAAGTGCAACTGCCCCAGCAATGGCAATATACCAAAGGTCATGCGGGCCAATTCCAATTGAATCTGATATCACAAACAACATGACATAAGTTATTAAAATTATTAAACTTCTCCAGAACAATTTTCTATCTTTGACAACGGCCCATTCATCTAAATGCATTATTGCTTCAATTCGTTCTTCTGCCGTTGGTTTATGAAGCTCTTTTCTAAAAATCCTCGTAAATAGCAAAATTGTTAATGACATAGCCACAATAGCAAACGGTACAAAATTTATCACAAAATAATTGAAGTTAAGTCCTGCAGCCGAACCTATAAGAATATTTGGTAATGAACTGATTAAGGTAGTGATTCCTCCGATATTTGTGATTATTGCTATACAAATTAGAAAAGGTGCTGGCTCTACATCTAGTTCTTTACATGATACAATTGTTAGACTGCCTAAGATAAGCATAGTAGTGATATTATCAAGCACAGCAGAAAGGCCCGTAGCTAGAATACAAAACAATATCAATAATCTTTTTGGATCTCCTCTAGAATATTTAGTAACTTTGACCGCCAAGAATTGAAAAAGGCCAGATTCTTTAGTGACTTCAACCATGACCATTACGCCCACAATCAGCCCAATTGTGTTAATTTCGTGTGCGAATATATTGATTGCCTCTTCAAAGGTCAAAATACCGTAGAGAACCATAAGTACTGCGCCGGCAAGAGCTGCAATAGTTCTATGAACAAGTTCAGTCATTATCAGCAATATAACTAGCAAGAAGATAATAACTGCAATGATCACATCTGCCTGCATCATAAAACCTCTCAATGTTTAAATGAGCATATTCATAACCGATGAAACCAAGATCTTCAAGATCATTTTGGCATGTATAGGTTATTCATTAAAATGTAGTTATTCGTGAGCTCCTCCCCTCCTCCAAAATAGGGGCATCTTGGGAGATGCATTACTGAAGTTTTCAGACAAACGGATGTTTGTCCTATACATTCCGTCCATAGAG
Source organism: Candidatus Sifarchaeum subterraneum (assembly GCA_016292335.1). Lineage (GTDB taxonomy): Archaea > Asgardarchaeota > Sifarchaeia > Sifarchaeales > Sifarchaeaceae > Sifarchaeum > Sifarchaeum subterraneum. Next base: position 4,637 of record JAECRX010000078.1, read on the forward strand.
AGACGGAGGGCAGGGTCACACCGCAATATACCTTCATCCAGAACGTGATGTTCCATTCTGTAAAGTTGGGTGCTTTCGTCATGTATGGCACATAGGACACTTTCTTACCCAAAGGGTGTCTCCTACGTTACGATATATTAGTATTCTCAATCCTTTATATTTGTTTGGTGCTATATCCCACGTTTGAAAACGCGGGAATTAGCACCCTTTTTTCCTAAAATTCATGTTTGCTTCAGATCATGGCTAGTATACGAACATTGTCGGAATAAACAAAACTTATAGGAGTTCAGCTAAATTAACTCCTATATTTTTAACAGATATTTTTTGACATGCGTTTCAAGAATTAGGTATAAACATAATTTCAAGGAACACTATTATCATCATTCCTTTCCAATTACAATTGTAAAATATCGAATGCGTATCATTTACACTGGATCATTTATGTTCATAGATTA
>JAECRX010000079.1 GCA_016292335.1 Candidatus Sifarchaeum subterraneum
AGCCTTATTTCGATTAGGAAGGCAGCCAGAACAATATGAATACTAAACTTTGCATTTCGCGGAAACATCCATTTTCATAAAACCTAATACCTCCACAAATAGTCATTTCACCACCTCCCCCAACGGTAGTTCCACCACCTGCTTATCCACCTCCAATTCTGCAGATAATCCATAAGAGAACTTTCGGGCCTTATTCTCCCAAGAATTTCTGCAGCGGTTTCTCGTATACGCCTCTTTTTATCTCTAAGGACTTGAATTATAGGTTCAATTAATCTTTCATCTCCAATTTCTCAAAATGCTTTTGGCATCTTCTTTTCGCACCCACCAGTCTTCATCTAAATAGAGCTTGAATTAGATTATCTTGAGATAAAAATGGACAAGTTCAATAGACCTTATGGCCAAGTTTATTCATGATATTTATCACCAAAATTATTCCTAACGCTGAAACTATTGTGGCTATTGTCCTCTCCATCAGCATAAGGGGAAGTGCTAATTGAAAAACTACTAAAGGAAGTTGTAAAACATATACAGCAAGTAGCAACATGACTGCTTGATCAGCCATTGTTGAAATGAAACAAGATAATAACAGCAGTGGAGAATTTTTAAAAGAGCCGAATATGTCCAGTTTTCCTTCTTTTTCGATAATTATCCCCTCAAAATCAAGTTTTTTACCTGAAACAGCAATAGCTAAAATAAAAACTAACGCTAATACATGGGGAACAATCCAGTAGGGAAAAACAGAATAAACATATAAGTATCCTAAAATTCCAATGAAGAGAATTACAGCTGCTAGAAGTTTATAGATGAAACTTTTTCTGATAGTTCCAGCTGAAACAGTTCCTGCTAAAAATGGGAAAACAGTAAACAATCCAGCATAAGCTGTAGCAGGATTGACCATAAATAGGAATAGTACAGCTATTAGTATACAAATTGAACCTAGTTCCAAGCCTAAAATAAGTCCGACAAGAGGAGGCATTATGATTGCCAGTGTTAGGACACTGGGACCACCAATAAAGGGGGTCAAGGGGATTTGGCCAAAAACAACTGTAAGTGCAGCAAAAATTGCTGTTAAAGCAAGTTCAAAAGAACTTGGTTTTTGGTAAGTGATTTCTGTCATTAAATTCAACTCGTTTCTTTTTACTTTTATTATAAATTTCCATCCTTTCGGAGTTCATCGGTATTTTTCCCATAAAATTTATGTTCATAAACTTTTGAACAAATTCATTAAAAATTCTTCTTGTGACAGAACCTGTCCAGTAATTCAAAGGCATAGAAAGCAAAAAATGTAAGGGCAACCTTGTAAATGAAATAACATGCGCTGTTATTTCGTGCAGTATATTTGAGCAGAAAAATTCGCGCCATTGAACTCGAAATCAATGTCAGCATCAAGAACAGGATCTAGAACGGATATCCTGAATATGAAATACGAAAACGTCAACATTATGTCCTAATAGCTATCCAGAAAAAAGGAATTGGGGGTTAGAAAAATTTTTTGAATTACGGGGCTTTAATTGCGTCTGATTCTAACATTTCATACAATACTTTTGAAATATCAATCAAAGCTTTGGAGGCAGGACATTCTGGATCAAAATCAATAATAGGCATAGCATTGGCAAGTGCAAACGGAACATTATTATCTAGTGGAATTTCGCCTAAAAGATCGATACCAGAGTTGTTGGCAAATTCGAGGAGTCCTTTTTTTGTTGGTTCATGAATATTTGCTTTGTTCAAAATTAGGCCACAGGGGCAGTTAAAATGTTTAGCGATAAACAAGACCCTTTCAAGATCATACCTAGCTGCGGGAGTAGGTTCTGTAACCGCTATGGCATAGTTAGCCCCTGATAACGCAGCGATAACAGGGCATCCAACACCTGGTGCTCCATCAACCAACAGGACATCTGCTTTCAGTTTTTTAGCATATTCTCTTCCTTTAGTCTTAGTAGCCTCAACTATCTTTCCTGATCCAGTTTCTCCAATCTCTAATTCTCCAGAAATCAAGGGAAACCCATATTTGGTTTGAGTTTCTACGATTCTTCCGTTCTTTACACTTCTTATCTCGATAGCATCTGTCGGGCAAACAATTGAACATACTCCACATCCTTCACAAAATAAGCTGATGAATTCTGGAAGTTCTTCTGAATTGTTTTGCACTATAGCATCAAATTTGCATGTCTCTACACATTTTCCACATCTCACACAATTCTCAGGGATGAAGAACGATTTATCTGCAACTTCAATGAGAGTTGCTTTTCTTCCTCCATTTTTCAAAATGATGCCTAAGTTGGGTGCATCAACATCAGCGTCGACAGCAACGATCTTTAATCCGTTTTTTTGTAAGAGAACAGACAAGGCTGCAGACACCGTAGTCTTTCCGACTCCTCCTTTACCACTGATAATAACAATTTCTTTCAAATCTTTACCAACTCCATTACTTTTTCTGAAAGTTGTATTAACGATTTTGTACCCTTGGAGTGTGGATTTTCTAAAACAGCGGGAATTCCTTTAATATAGCTCTCTAACATGGCATAATCCAAAGGGATACTGGAAATAATTTCAGAGGAATTTTTATTGCACACTTCCATGATCTCTTCTTTATGTTCGGCTATATCCTCTCTATTGAGAACTACCTTTGTTTCTGATCCTAACATTTTGGTTAATTTCAAAATCAGATCAAGATCATGTGCTCCAAAAGGCGTAGGTTCGGTAACAGGTAAAACCAAGTCTGTTCCTTCGAGCGATCTTATAACATCGCAGTGTGCACCAGGCGCAGTATCGATAATGATAACATCATATATCGTATTTGTTGCTTTCTTATATGCTCTTTCTTTAGTTGCTTTAACTAAAAGTGCGGCTTCCGGTTCGTTTAATCTCAATTCGCCAGTAACGATGTCTATTCCATGTTTTGAACCTTCATAAGTCCATCCAACGATTTTTTCACTTCTTAGAATAGCATCGGAAGGGCAGACGATAAAACAGGCTTCGCAACCTGTACACAACTCAGGAAAAAGAATTGGTGGGTTTTCTCCGCTTGTAGAATGGCATGTGCCCTACAGTATTTTGCACACTGACCACATTTTATGCAATTTTCTAATTTGAAAGCCGGAAGAAATTGCGTCACCGTTTCCTTTTTATTTAGCTTTGCACCTAAAAGAATAGCAACGTTGGGCGCATCAACATCGCAATCTACAATTAAAACTCTTTTACCTTTTTCTGATATTGCTGCTGCAAGATTTACGGCAACTGTTGTCTTTCCTGTTCCTCCTTTACCACCAGTGACACCAATTATTGGTATATTTGTGGG
>JAECRX010000080.1 GCA_016292335.1 Candidatus Sifarchaeum subterraneum
CCCATTGATCCTGATGTTATCGTTATGTACGGAAATTCAGCCCAAATTCAGCGTCTTATACAAGGTTCTCTTTGGCACGAAGGAGGCGCAATTGAGGTTAAGACGATCGCCGATGCGGGCCTATGTTCAAATGCAATTGCATCAGTGATGATGAATAAAAAGCCAATATTGGATGTTCCTTGTTATGGAGATAGAAGATTTGGTTTCGTCCAAGATCATGAGTTTGTCTTTTCAATCCCTGCCGAAATGGCGGAGAATTTAGTTGAAGGATTGGAAGAGACGCACAAAGCAGGGACAAGATATCCTGTACCAGTGTATCTTAACTGGACTCCAAAAATGCCGAAGGGTTTTGAAGTTACAGAGGAAGATTTGAAATGAAGGTTATCCTGAGATAATCTGCTTTTTTCCTTTCTATTTTTATCACAGCTCAAGCGAGAAAACCAACCTATTTGTAGGGTGGATGAATCGCTTCTCCTCTATACTCCTCTTTGCCTTTCAATATATTTCCTAATAGTTTTTGATGAACTAGCCAGTTGCTATTTAGCCGATCCTATACCTCGGATGCTGTTTATCGGGTCTTTTGCCTTTTTCAAATTGTATTTGACTGAATGCTGTATCAACGAGGGCTATTGAGGGATATATGTATTTTGCATTATCTATTGGGCCATATAATACGAAATCACCGGCCAAAGCAATAGGCAGGGAATTTGCAACCCCCATACTAGATATTTCAGTTTCTTCTACGAACTTTTTCTTCAGCCCTTTCCAATTATCGATTGCATTGTGTGCTCCACAACCAGTAGGATATCCATATTGGTTTTTTATCTCATATAGAGCTTTTACTGCTAAACCCAATGTTGGCATATCCAATACTACCGTGTCGACTAGTATGTTTTCTATACCTGCTTTTTCAGCCTTTGGAGCAAGATTTTCTAAGAGTTTTACTCTTTCTTTGCTTGAAAGGATCGCTGTAGAACTATATAAGAGTAGCACTGCACTTTTACAATTCACTTCTTCAATTTTTCGGTATACTTCTTCTTTCGTTTCTGGGTTTAAGGAGTTCACGACTATCCTATTAAGGATGCCCATTTCCTTGGCGTAATCAAGCCCCTCGATACATACTTCCACAGATAGCGTATCTAAAAGTATTGGCATATCCGTTTTATCTGAAACAAAATCTAGATATTTCTTAATTGCCTCTTGTGTTTCTCCCACTACATCGACCATACTCGGTAAGCCAGTTTTCTCGGTCATCTCTTCGGCGTCCTTCAATAGTTTCTCTGCTTTTTCTTCGTTAAATAGCCCTTCTCTACTGTTCTCCACTATTTTGTGCCCCTTAAAAAAAAGGCTTCCTATCATAACTGTGGGGGTTTCTCCAGGATTACCACCAATTTCCACACCATGAATGTTGAAGACCTTTTGCTCAACTTCAAATTCAAACATTTATTTCCCTCCATTTTTTATATACTTCAGCAATTTTTTAAGTGACTGGCAAACAGATCTTTATTTTCCCTTAAAATTAGGTTTTCTCTTCTCGAAGAAAGCTGCTACTCCTTCCTTGAAGTCCTCCGTCCGAGAACATGCTATAATAACTTGTTCTTCATTCTCCATTTGGGTTTCTAAGTTCTCCATTAACGATCGATTAACCAACTGTTTTGCTTTGCCAATAGCAAATGTTGGTCCATTCGCTAATCTTTTCGCGAATTCTTTAGTCACCGACTCCAGTTCATTTTCTGGAAAAATTCTGTTGATGAGACCTAATTTTAAAGCCTCATCAGCACTTATAATATCACCTGAAAAGATTAATTCATTCGCTTTTAGTGGGCCAACTAATCTTGGTAGGAAAAAGGTTGATGCACCATCCGGTGTCAGGCCGAGTTTAACATAGGCCTGTGTAAATTTCGCTTTTTCTGAAGCAAAAACAATGTCACAGGCTATGGCAAAAGAAAATCCAATTCCTGCAGCTACACCATTTACCATAGCTATTACTGGCTTTTCTAACCTTCTGATGGCTGAAACAACGTTGTGTGCATAACTGAGGAGCGTTTTGAAAATAAGCTGGGGATTCTCTGGATCTTTTTCCAGTTGTTCTTTCATGCTGTTGATATCTCCACCAGCATGAAAAGCTCGCCCAGCACCTGTTATAATCACAGCTCTGATCTCAGTATCATTAGCACAAATCTCCAAAGCATCAGAAAGTTCCTTTCCCTGTTTTAGGTTAAACGCATTTAACGATTCAGGACGATTGAAGGTTATTGTAGCTAAACTTTCTTCTTTCTCAAATTTTAAGGTCTCATAACTCATTTGTGCCACCTTTTTGTTCATTAGATTGTTCAATTTGCGAATGCATTCAACACCGTTGATTATCTTAAAAGAATGTATAGAAATCTAAACAAGAAGTTCTGAACGTTCTTATTTAAAATTTAGATCCTAGATCGCTAGATGGATTAACGGATTTAATAATGTTCTCATAGAAAAGCCTAAAATTAGATTTATGGACAAGAGGGTTAAAAACATTGCTGAATACGATAGAAAAGACTTGATTCATCTCCCCGTGGACATGGGAGCATTCTTGCTTGTTTTGATGTAAGCTTCCTCCCCCGAAAGGAAGGTGAATTCTTGAACAATGGATAAAAAAAGTGTGAAGAAGGATGTAGAATTTTTCTTAATAATGTTCAGAGTTGTTTGAAGGTTTATTCCCGTTTATCGATCAGCAGCGGTGTTTTTCCCAAAGATGGTGTGTATGTGCCCTTCGGTACAATACGGATGGGAAATCTTCGATAAATCGTGCTATCCGAAACAGCCCGTATAACATCTTTGACTATGGTTTCATGCTCAGGATTATCCGACTCTATGCAATACTCTACGTGAGTTGTTCCCTTTTCAATAGACAATTCGACCCTAAATTCGCCTATCTCTTCACCAAGTGGTTGCAATTCTTTGAGGATCTTAACAGCAACATTTTCGAAATCTGCTCTTATATAGAATTCCCCACCAATTTTGAACTCATCTTTGATTTTCCTTCCCAATGCCCTCATCTTAGGGTAACCATCAGCAAAACATGTACATGGGGATCCAGTTTCTGCAATATATTTTACCCTATCACCAGTTTTGTATCTGATAGTTGAATAGCCTCCGATGTAGAGATGTGTTAAAACTAGTTCCCCTATTTCTCCCTCGCTTACTAGTTCATTGTTGTCGTCCAAAACCTCCATGAATAGCATATCCGTCCATACATGGGATCCGCCCTTGGCTTCACATTCATGAGCTACAAATGGCCCACCTTTTTCAGCTAACCCATAGACGTCGTATGCATTGTAATCAGGTCCAAAGGAATTCTCGATGAATTTTCTAGTTTCATCAGTCCAAACCTCTGCTCCATGGCTTCCAATTTTCCAGGAAATGTCTTTATCATCTTCTTTCAATAAATGAGCAACCGTGCGTTTTGCGTAAGTGGGAGTGCAACACCATGCTTCTGGTTTAAATCGTCGCATCGCTCTGAGGGACTCTACAATTGGAGCCCCTCCTTGAGGAAGAATCTTCATTCCAAGCGTTCTTGCTGCTTCATCGAAGATCAAGCCTCCAGTGAAGAATCCATAGCCATAATTTACTTGAAGAGTCATGCCTTTTTCGCATCCACAGAGAGCTAGAGATCTAGCTCCTAGTATACCCATTACTTTTAAATCGATATCTGTGAAGCAAGTTGAAGTAGCCAGCCCTGTCGTTCCACTTGAACTGTGTTTCCTTACGGTTTGTTCAGGTAGCCATTCGAGTGCACCGTCAGGCAATTTCCGCACTTCATCTTTAGTTGTAAATGGCAATTTCTGAATGTCTTCTAGACTTTGAATATCACTTACACTTACACCACTCGCATCAAGTTTTTTGTGAAAAAATTCATTGTTTTGATGTAACCAATTCGTCACATATCGAAGTCTTTTGAGTTGAACTTTTGGCAATTCGTGCATATTCGGAGGATACAACCCCAAATCCATTTACTCCACTCTCTTTTTCATTAACCCATCTTAAAATCTAGTAAATTCTCGTTTATCCAAGTTGTTTTTTCATTTTAATTGATTTAGTGGAACAACGGCAACGTGAACTACCACCCAATGAATTGGTGGCTTCCTGCTTCATTGACGACCTGAGGCGTCTCCAACCATTCCTTTATCAGGTATCGGCTTATCACAGGCTTGAAATCGGACAGTCCCTGCCCTACTGTGTCCTCTTCCAGACCCATTCGGCTTTACGGCATACAGGGTTCAGAAGGGCACTCGTATGCCGACCACTTGCCTACAGGTTGACACACACCATATATGTGCAAAAATCTATTTAAGCATAACGCAATTCATCCACCGTTTAAAAACGGTGGTCTTCTTGCGTGGTCTTTATAAGAATGTATATAAACTTTTCTTTTGGATATATCCAGTTATTTGCAAATGGGGTTTTTACTGGTTTTGTCTTGTATTGGAAGGAAGCGGAAGAATTTTTTTTCGGTTGTAACTGTTTCTTAGAAGGCCATCTTCGATCTTTGCGAAATGTTAATTTACCAAAGTCCTTACTTGTAGGCCATAGAAGGTGAAAAAGCCGTGAATCTTGGCCGATTCCTTCCCCTTAGTTCCTTCCGTCCCATCCCATTTATGCGATAGAGTTTTTTCCATGCCGTAAATCCTCTCATTCACTTCTCACCAGCGGTAGAGGAGCGTATCCAGCGGCTATTCGAAACCTGGGTATTGATGTTCGCCACGAGTTTGTCAACCACGATAAAGGGAGGGTACTTTTTTGCTTGATATCTGTAAATTTTTTAAATTCACGTAAATATAAAGAAGACCAGTCAATTAAAGGAGGATTATTTATATTGGAAATTAAGAAGATTTGTGTGTTAGGCGCAGGACTCATGGGGCATGGAATCGCTCAAGTCTCTGCCCAAGCGGGCTTTGAAATCTCTTTGGTAGACATCGAAGACAGATTCGTCCAAAGAGGATTAGGTAAGATCAAAAAATGGCTTGATAGAGAGGTAACCAAAGAAAAAAGGACAAAAGAAGAAGCTGACGAAATTTTTTCAAGAATTAAAGGGACAACAGATCTAAAAAAAGCTGCAGGAGATGTCGATATTGTGATCGAGGCAGCTACCGAAGATATTCAGATAAAGAAAAAAATGTTTAGAGATTTGAGTGAAATTTGTTCAGAGAGAACTATTTTTGCCTCTAATACATCTACATTGAGCATTACGGAGATGGCAGCAGAATCAGGAAGACCTGAAAAATTTTGTGGTATGCATTTCTTCAATCCACCACAAATCATGAAACTCGTAGAGGTTATTCGGGCCTATGAAACATCTGATGAAACAGTTGAAACAGTAGTGAAGTTAGCAAAAAAATTAGGCAAGACACCTATCACCTGTATTGATTCTCCCGCATTTATTGTAAACAGAATCTTCTTTCCTTTCATAAATGAGGCATTCTATTTACTACAAGAGAACGTTGCATCAGCTGAAGACATTGACACAGCCCTAAAATTAGGGCTTAACCATCCGATGGGTCCCTTTGAACTGGCTGATTATATTGGTATAGACACACTCTACAAGGCTTTAGAATCCTTTTATGATGAATTCAAAGATCCAAAATATCGACCTGCCCCTCTGCTAAGAAAACTCTATCGAGCTGGTTGCTACGGGCGAAAAACAGGTAAAGGCATCTATGTTTACGGGAAGTGAACTACCGCTTAGCAAGCTAAATGGCTTCCTGATTCATCCATTCTCCAACGAGATATGTCCAACAGGCTCTACGGGCAGTTCCTGCCCTGAATCGAATCACTCAATTTAACTTAGAGAATTGGCGAGTGTGCCCTCAGCTCAATTCACATATCTATTGGGAAAAACGATTTAAAAACCTTGTGAAAAACTGAAAAAAAGAATTCATCCACCCTACAAGTAGGGTGGTCTTCTTGCCAAGTAGCTACAAAAAATTCACAGCATTAAAATTCAGAGTTTGAAGATAGTACCAAGTTCTATTTTTACTTTTCTTATTTTCCGTATTGATTTTTGTCTATATCAGTTGAAGAAACTAGAGTATCGGTGGAACAAAAACGTCATATATCAGTAAGTCCTCTTCGATGTCATAAACGCGATGTTTTGTGTTCTTTGGTACTCTAACAAAAACCCCGGGTACAAGATCAAATTCACCATCTCCCTCGATGAACATCTTCGCTTTTCCCTTCAAGGGGTATATGATATCATCTGATTTCTCATGTACATGTTCAGCAACATCTCCGCCTTTTGGAACTGATACAAGATAGCATGTGACATCAGCATTGTCCTTTTTCTTGGATAACAGAAGTTTGATTTTGACACCTTTCAACATTGGATGAGGTTGCCATTCAAGATCTTCTAATTTGGTATAAGGCAATAAGATCACCACCATTTCCTGAATTTTAGTTTATTAAATGTTAATTTTAATGTAAATTCCAATTGTAACTATATATTTATATTCATAACATTTCTCGTCCCCTACGAGTCATCCGGAACTATCTAAAGCGTTGGACTTTCACGATAGCCCGTCCATGCACAAGAATGTACCGCGCGTGATATACTCGCAATATTCCGTTGCTGACATGATAATCATTTTATTCACTATAGCAACCTCTATAAAAATTGAAAAGAGGGAACGAGTCTTCCCGTTTGCGGTTGGAGACGAGGACCCGATAATATGGTAGACCATTGAGAAAAAACAAAATGTTTAACAATCAGCATACTTTCGTTTGTTCGATGTAGATTTAGTTTAAAATTTGTCAGAAATTTTAAATTATATTGTGAGAATGAGAAGAGAAATGAGCGGAAG
>JAECRX010000081.1 GCA_016292335.1 Candidatus Sifarchaeum subterraneum
ATCTTTAAAGCATCTTCTAAGGTTTTTCCTTTGGCCAACTCAGTAGTCATGCTACTTGTAGCAATAGCTGCACCGCACCCAAATGTTTGAAATTTGATGTCTTCAATTTTTCCTTCATTGACCTTTATTTGAATCTTCATAAGATCTCCACAAACAGGATTGCCTACAGTTCCAACACCATCTGGGTTTTCAAGTTCTCCCATGTTGCGTGGGCTTTGAAAATGTTCCATTACCTTTTCGCTGTACATTTTTCCCCCTCTAGATTTATTTTCTCGATCTTAAATGATTTCATTTACCGACTATCTTAGGGATTCGTTACTTATAAATTTCAAAGAAAAGGCAAAAATGCATTTATTTCATTCTCATGAATTTCAATTCTACCTTAGAATAGATACTTTTAAATTTTTTTTAAATGAAAAGAGCCTATCCGTTCTATCATATTGAATTTATCGTTTCCTTTGAACTTTTTAGTGATTTTGTATCGATTTGTCAGGAAATTAAGAAAAGTCACTCACTTCTTGATATTTCTTCTATATTCTTTCTAGAGATTATTAGAGGGGTGATTTAATTCTTTTAACGGAATGGGTCCGAAAAATCTCCTTCATATTCCGTAGTAGGTAATGAATTTTCTTTCATCTTCTCGGAAAATTTATTCCATTCCTCTACAATTGGGATGTCATCTCCCCCAAGTAGCCCATCATATTTCCAAATCTTAGTTATGACTGGAATTGGGATACCACTGCCAACGATAATTGCTTCACCTTTGTTTAATCCTGGCAGATCGGCTAATAATTCATCGCTGATTGCTTCGCTGGATTGCCTGATTTGAATTTGATCAGTAGGATTTATAGTCCTAAGAATGATCATAGTGTTACACTGAGATAATACGTCTGAATGGACTTTTCCAGGTCTTTGACTTACAAGGCACAATCCCACTCCAAATTTTCTTCCTTCTGAAGCTGTTTTCTTTAAGACATTTAGAGATAAACTGGTCTGGTGTGCAGAGGCAAAATTGTGTACTTCTTCTACAATCATGAATGTTGGGCAAGGGCATTTTTCTCCTGAACGATCTAGTTTGGCATTAACTCTAGCTCTGAAGATTTTGGTCGCTAATCTGCTAACAACTACGTCTTGAACATAAGAGGGCAATCCAGAAATGCTAATTACAGATGCTTGCCCTGGTTTTACCAGTGACGCACCGGAAAAATCAAATACAGGAGTTTCTAATGATTTCTTAAAAACTTCAAGGTCTTCTATTCGTTCAATGTGGCGTTTTATTCTTGCTGGGGTTCCTTTTCTATATTTATCCGTATCTTCACCTAGTTCATCAATTCTTTGCTTCAATTGCTCAAAATCCCATTCCCTAGTTTCTTTTCTCAGGGATTTAATTGCATCATATATAAGGCTCCTCATAACTACCGCTTTTCTCCCAATGTTCAACAGGGCTGCTAATTCTTCTGTTAAAAGATTAGCTAATTTAAAGTATATTGGGTGAGTCCCCAATTCCCTTGTTCTTCTAGATGGATTAAAGATAACAATTTCATCCCCCATATCTTCTCTTAAAAGCCCGTATTCATTGTGGGGATCGACAATGACAATTGATCCATTCTTTTTAAGAATTTCTTTAATTAAAATCGCAACTGTATTTGATTTTCCAGCTCCAGTCATAGCTAATATTGCTAAATGTCTTCGAACTATCTCATCAATGCTTAAATATACATTTATTTTTTTATTTGAAACTAGATGCCCGATATTTGCACCTGTTTTCTCATTCAAAAAAATATGATTTAATAATTCTTCACCCGCCCTTTTGACACATGCACTTGGTTTTGGAGGAAATCTTGGTCTGATGAAGCCTACTTTCGTGTAATACCCAAGTACCTCTGCACAAGCAACTTGTTTTTCTCCCTCTTCTAGATTTCCCAATCTTTGTAGACTATCAAAAGATTGGGGATCTCGTATTAAGTTTTCTGGGATGTTTTCATTGGATAATACTATTGAATGCACCAGTGCTAAGACTTCATCCTCAATTCCTGGATAATCTATTGTAACGTATTCTCCGATTTCTAAATTTGCACGTTTATCTACGATGAAACTAATTTCTGAAGGTCTTACGATTCCAAAAACATTGCCAATTCTATCCAATTCTCTCTCTCCTAGATTTTCTGAAGCAAGCTTGAAATACTTCTTCATCTCTACTTAATATCTTTGCAGAAATGGCGTTATATGTTTTCTCCATTAATATATCTTGGACTTTGGATTCTCTATGCGGAAAATGCATCGGAAAAATATAACCATCATCATCTGCATATTCTAGCAAAAATGAAAACAATTCCTCTTCCCTGCCTTTATTCCAAGTTGGAAAATCAACCCGCAGTGGTTGAGCTCTATTTCGCAATATTGCGTAAGATGAATACATAACTTGGTATTTCTCCCAAAGATGTTCCACTTCTTCAGGGAGCCACATACGAAATTTTGTAAGATCAAATACCTGTGGATTTACAAAACCGGGTTTTCCTTCTGACACTAGCCAAAAAAATGAAGAATCCGTTAATTCTTGATAATCTGACATCAAATTAAGACGGTTCAAAAAATGTTGTGCCCGGGAGTCCTTTGAAAGTCCTAAAATAATCGGAGGTTCACTTGAAGAATAACTTTCGGCTTGCTCAGCCGTATCTAGTAAATTATATAATGAATTCATGAATCTTATATAATCCTGAAACCACGATCTGTCCGGCTTTTTTTTATACTCGATTTGTGTACCTGGAGGGGGTCTTGCAGCTAACCCAAACAAGGATCCATCAATTATTAAAATATCAACCTTTTCTTCAACAAGCGTTCTGGCCAATTCTATCTCATGAGTATCTCGGATCAATCTGACTCGATCTCTCACTTTCGTAAATGGAATGAGTGTGTCAATCGTAAGATTCCTGAAATACTTTGGTTTCTTACCTTCTTCAAAAATAATTCCTGTTGCCCTAACCATATAAATAACTATACCCACGCTCTCTATTGTGTTGTTTCCACCATCAATCACACCAATTCTTTTTATATTTTCAATATCACGGGAAACATATTCAAAATCGTTCCAATCCACTTTGTCCTTCAAATTTTTAACTGATAAAAACTTCGATATAATCTTATTGGCTATTTCTTCGCTTTTGGCCTCTATTTCATCTATCCAGATTTCTGAAAAATCTTTTTCCTCAATTGCCATAATTTTGGATTGATCATTCGACAAAGCTTTGATACCCTCCTTATCAAATATCTTTACTTTATGATTATTTAAATTATAGAGATCACCGAAAGTATTCATTTGCGCCTAATGTACACCCGATTATTGACATCCTTTCTGTCCTAAAGGATGGGATTCCTAAAAGTAATCTCGATGCCGAGAGGGTTTCCACTCGTAAAAATTCGGTGGAATTATGGGTTGTGTCAAAGCACCCCCGTCCGACAAGATATATATTCTCATAAAGATACTTTTCTTTGAATAATAAGATTATATTAAGTCTCTAAGTTATTTATAAAAGGCAACTAAAATCTTCTCTACCGCAGAAAACTTAATAGTTACTGAAAATTGAATTCTTTGAAATGTATTCATTCTGAATAGAAAATTGATTGGTTATGAGGTTGAGATTAGTTGGTCAAATTTGCACATGTTTCAGAGTTCCATCTAGGCTATATGCAATATAATCTTCCAATTAGACTGCAAGATTTTGGTGATGCAGCTAAACATTGCATTGAAAAAATCATAGAAGAAAAAGTAGATTTTATCATTCATACAGGAGATATTTTCCATCATTATCATCCTCGAATCATCGCACTCAGACAGGCACATGCTATTTTGAATGAATTGAAGAAAAACAACATTCCTGTTTTCATAATCAGAGGAAATCATGATGCTTCAACAGCATATTCTTTGAGAGTTGGGGGGCATTCTTTAAATTATTTACAAGATATCGGACTTGTAAACTTTCTTCAGGATACATATGCGGATTTTCCAACACCAGATGGTACTGTGAGAATATGGGGCTTAGGATATTATGGAAAACAGACAAAACGCAAACTAGAAGAGATGTTATCTAAAAGAAAAGATAAAATGGATTATGAAATACTTCTTCTTCACGCTTTCCTAAAGGGTATGGATCTTCCTGATTCGGTAGTTGATTTAGATCCCTATTCTTTCGTTAATTCTGAATTTGATTACATTGGGGTTGGGCACTATCATCTGAAATGGCAAAACGAAGAAATCAATGCATATTGTCCAGGGTCAACAGAACGGCTGAAAATTGATGAATGGGATAAGAAGAAAGGTTTTTATATTGTGGAATTAGAGAACGACGACCTTAGAGCAGAATTTATGGAAATCCCAACAAGGGAAATGAGGGACACTACAATTAATGTTGGTACTGTAGAAGTTAGCGAAGCATTTGAAAAAGCAAAGATTGAAATCGAAAAAAATGATATTGAAGATGCTATTCTGAGATTTGTAATAGAAGGATTTTTGACAAAAGGGAGAAGTTATGAGTTTCCTTCGGCCAAATTATTGAATGTTCCCAAAAAAGCGTTGTATGTTATCGAAATTCGAAATAATTTAAGTGACAAAACGACTGAAACCAAAATTAAAGAAATCACAAAAAGAGATGCCATAAAAATAGCTTTAACAGAGCTTGGTGTTGATGAAAAAAATTTAGATAAACTTATTGATGCCGTTGAAAAAATCATGTATGAATTAGTTGATGAGAGAGATGCCACTGGGGCAATACGTGTTATCGATGAGCTTCTGGGTGAAAAACAAATATGATTGAAAAAATTGAAATAAAGAATATTAAGTCTTTTTCTGATGATTCTGAGACTATCGATTTACTTCCAGGTTGTACTGTTTTTGTTGGTCCAAATGGAGCGGGAAAATCAACGATTTTGGAATCAATGTATTTTGGATTATTTGGTAAAACTGAAAGAAATTTAGCAGATTTAGTTAGAAGAGGGAAAAACCAGGGGGATGTAAAAGTCTATTTCACTGATCCAAAGACAGGCAATAGATATTGTTCACATAGAGTAATCAAAGTTTTAAAAGACAGGGGAGCTCAAGACCTTGTTGAACTAAGAGAAATTGCCACAAAAAGGTTGATCGCGGAAGGAGACCGAAATGTGAGGCAAGAAATTGAAAGAATATTAGAAACCACCAGTGAGGTTTTTAAAAACTCAATTTATGTGGCCCAAGGAGAGATAGCAGAAATAGTCCAACAAGCACTGGGAAAAAGAAAACAATTATTTGACAAACTCTTCGGCATAGAATCATTTGAAGTGGCCTGGAAAAGAATGTCTGAAGTAATTAAACACTATGAAATGGAAATAGAAAAAGATGAGAGGCTAAAGGAAACCCTCAGGTTAGAAGTTGAAAAATTACCAGAACAGAAAGAAAAATTAGCTGAATTTAAGAACCAATTGGAAAAATTGAGCAAAGAAATAATTGAATTTGAAACTGAATTTGAAGCTATAAAGAATGAATACGAAAACATCAAGGAATTAAGGGAACAAGTATCGGCACTCTCCTCGAAACGTCAAATTTTAGATGACCAGATAAAAAATTTGGAAGAACAAATGCGAGAAGACAGCAAGAAGATAAAGGAAGAATTCAATTTAACAATAGCAGAAATCCCAGAGAAGATTGATATCTTGAAGAAGGAAGTCTTAAAATTAGAGGAAATAAAAGAACAAAGAAATACCCTCGATAAAAAGATTCTCCAACACCGTGAAAAAATCGCAGGATTGGAGGTACAAATACAGACGAACAATAATGAACTGAATGACTTTATAAAATTAAAAGATACTTGTCCAACTTGTAAAAGACCTCTCTCTTCAGATTATGTTGATAAATTAAAAGAGGAATTCACACGAGAAATCCAAATGTTAACCATAGAATCTAATAAGGAAAAACAACAATTGAAAACATTTGAAGCTGAACGAAGTAATTTGGAAGAAGAGTTCAATACAACCCAAA
>JAECRX010000082.1 GCA_016292335.1 Candidatus Sifarchaeum subterraneum
GAGATTGGGAGTTTGGATTGAATACATTTTCTTCTTCATGGCATTGGTCTTGATTTCGTTTTTCTTTTTTTCATCCTCTTTTCTGATTAAAAACTAATAGTTTCAGCAAAGATTTTGCGGAGATCTTTTAAACTAAGGTTTTCTGGAGGCAAAACGAGGTCAGAAACCCTTAGTGGGGTTTTCGACAGTCGAATACCATTTTGTCTTACAGTCTGGAAGAGTTTTATGTAGAGTTTTTTAAAATCTCCTTCTTTCGTATGTTCATATTCTAACATTTCTATAAGCTGCAGGTTGATTTTTGATAGTTTTTCTAAGAAAGTCTCTTTTTTTTCTTCAGGAACAAAATATTGTCCATCGTCAGTGATCGTTACTATCATTGCAGGTCATCTTTATTTTTGAAAATAAATATAAGGCATTAAAAGTTCCGGAGAGAAACCACATTGTTAATCCAATTAAAAATGATTGGATTTTTATAATGAATACATAAAAAATTTAATAAGGAAAACAAAAGGTATTGCTACAAGGGAAAAAGAAATAGCAAAGCGGGGTGGGGTAGTCAGGAGATATAACATGAGCTCAATTATAACTGAAATCCCGCGGGGCTCATACAAGATATACGCTCTTTGAGAAACCCCGAGATCGGTGGTTCAAATCCACTCCCCGCTACCATTGTACTTCTTTTGCCAAAAAAATCCGTCCAATCATCTTCCTTAATTTTGTAAAGTTTAACAAATTTTGAGAACGAGAAAGTAGATGTAAGAGAAAAATAATTATGTCATGGCTAGGGGATGATGGGCCCGGTGGGATTCGAACCCACGACTTCATGTCATGAAACTGTTTCTTTTGATCTCACGGTTTCTTAAGGTTTCGAACCTATATCAGCCGTGCGCTCATAACCAGGCTTTGCCTTCCACAACAATTCTTTGCGAAAATGAGCTACGGGCCCATATTAACAATTAAATGGTGTTGAATAAACTACTAGAATTCGATTTATAATTTTTTATTATTTTTTCGGATTATTCTTATTTAAAGTTTTACTCGTAAGAAGTCATGGCCAACAATTATTTGCCCTCTAAAAGATTTTCTTACACTTTTTATCATGTTTTTTTCTTCTCCTTCACAAACAGGATACATGTGTGTTAAAATTAAGCTCTTAACATTAGCCGCAGCTGCGAGTTTCCCTAACTGATTTGGAACGGTATGATCATCCATTTTATCTTCATAATCATCAGTAAAGGAACATTCGTGAATCAATAAATCGGCTTCATTTGCTAATTTAATGAGGGGTTCACATGGTGCTGTATCTCCAGAATATACAATTGATTTCCCTTTTGATTCTATTTTGTACGCAAAAGAACCAGCTACATGCTTAACTGGAACGCATGACACTGTGAAATTTTCTTTCTTTTCAACAATACCTTTATTGATTTCAGTAATTTTTAGATCAATCCTACCATTCATGTATGGAAAGACCTTTTTTAATATAAGATCAATGGCCTTTTGAAATCCTTTTGGACCATAAACGTTTAATTTGTTTTTTCTCCCAAGAAGCCAATTTGCCTTCAAAAAGAACGGAAAATCAGAAATGTGATCGATATGTAAATGAGTGAAAAAAACATAGTCTACGGATTTTGGATCAAATCCTGCCTTTACAAGTTGCCGTGTAATACCAGAGCCCATATCAAAGACCAAATGATCCTTATTCTCAATCAATATCAAAAGTCCGGGGGGATTTCTCAAGGGAGTTGTTAAAGTTGTCCCCGTGCCAAGAAGAACTAATTCCAAAAAAATCACCAAAATTTGAGCTCTCTAAACTCAAATAATTTAAATCGAAGTTTTTTTAAATCATTAAAAAATTATTCTTTCAAGGAAGAGGGGCCCGTAGCTCAGATTGGAAGAGCGTCGGTCTCGCACACCGAAGGCCGCGGGTTCAAATCCCGCCGGGTCCATCACTATTTTTTGAAAACTTTGTGAGAAGATAGAGGATTCAACAAAGTTGACGATATTTTTATAACATTTCTCGTCCCCTGCGAGTCATTCGGAACTATCTCAAGCTTCGGACTTTCACGGATAGCCCGTCTCATGCACAAGAACGTACCACGGGTGATATACCCATAGTATTCCGTTATTGCATAGTTCATTTTATTCACTATAGTAACCTCTATAAGAATTGAAAAGAGAGTTAGAGAAGAGGGTACGAGTCTCCTCGCTTGCGGTTGGAGACGCGGACCCGAAACTATAGTAGAACAATGAGAAAAAATCAAAAAATAACTAATACATATCAGAAATTGTATCAAGAAGAAGTAGATTAACTTCCTTTTTTTTCCTTTAAGGATAAAGGGGCAAAAATTATGATAACAAGTAATTCTTTTACCAATTTATTAATAACCTCTCTTAAAGACTCTTTCACTTTCCAACAAAATCTATCGGGAAACATGACCAATCAATCACGATAGCGGAAGTTCAAGCACTGTGGATAGATATGCTGAACCTGAAACGGGTCTGTGAGCGACTTATTGCGAAAAAGGCGGAAGTCATTGGACTCCTCATGATCTCACCCGAGCTCTTGAATCGGCCCATTTCACGCTTCTTCGTGCACGAGAGCCCCTAGCGGGGAATCGTGTCCACACTGCCGAGTATGTGTCATCTCGCACAGACCTCACCACGAAACGGATGGCTCATCCGTGGTCTGGGATCTTCCATCTCGACAGGCCCAGGAGTTCCACCTGGGTTTCCTGCGAGCGCTACCGAGATAGCAAGAGAAAAAGCGGTAGGGGTGCGGATGAAGAACAGCACCTAGTTTGCCACTCCCAATAAATGCTGGCGGAGGGTCTCTGTGGGTGAGTTCGAATTTCACATAGCTAAGCTAGTGCTTTTCACTCCATGAATAAAAATAAGCCCCTTCTGCCCAACATCTCGTCCTTGATCATGATCATCGGCAAAAGAACACGACACATTCCAACCAGCTGTTGCAAAGAACGATGGCACAGCTTTTTTCTCAAGACCCCATTTAAAATGCTTGGAAAACGGGCCAAATTGAGCTCCGCAAGGATAGGAATGCAAATGTCCACGAAGATTTGACTGTTTCCAGCACTTATCTCTGCTGCCTTCTTGAGTAGAGAGGCAACTACTTCTTGTTCCATGTAATAGACAAGCCCTTCTAACACCCAAAAAGTGGGAATATCACTAGAAAATCCGCTTTTTATCAGATCAGATGTCCAATCGGGGTTAGAAAGGTCGGTGGATAAACGTACAAGACCACAAAACGGTCGTTCACCTCGCAAAATATCCTCTTTGTAGCGGATCACGTTAGGAAAATCGATCTCGAAGATTGTATGTGTATTTGTTTGGAGGGGCTTGAATCGATACGCACGCGTGTCCAAACCTGCCCCTAAAAGAACAATCTGCGATTTCGCATAGGTGTTGCACCAAGGTGTTAACAGGCTTTTTTCGGTGTAATATGAACGGACGAGTGGGTAATCACCCGATCCGGCGATGAATTTGTGCTGGTCGATATACGAAGTCATGTCGCCTGCGAGGCGCTCTGCGAAAGGATCAACGATAAGAGGACGATCATGTTTACATTCTTGGGCACGATAGTAGGCCATGAGGCGGGCAGTGAAAGGTACAGCGGTGTTCTCGTCAACGAGTTTCTGCTCTTTCTGTGTCCGCATCTTATTAACATCTATTAATTTTTTTTCCTTTATGCTCTTACTTTCCTTTATGACAAATTGAATTGGTGCCTCACCAATCTCCTGCCTCACAATTTGCACTAGTGATGGTATAATGTTGATTTTACCAACACTTTGTGTTTTTAGGCTCTCCTCATGTAA
>JAECRX010000083.1 GCA_016292335.1 Candidatus Sifarchaeum subterraneum
AATAAAAAATCTGTAGAAAAAGAAAGATAAAAAATCGATATATCCCAATCCCCATTTAACAAAAGGAAATGAAGTTCCCCAAAGAATTGCGGATAATGTAACCAAAAATGAACCTTCTTTGGCGGACCTTTTATCACTCGTTTCAAGATTATCCAAAATTTTCTCCTTCCCAAATTTTACCCTTTAGTTTTAGTATGATTGAGTTCAAGGTGGTATCATGAAAATGTTACTTTGGTATTAAGAAGATTGTGTTGTATGACTGATTCAGAAAAGGGGAAAATAAATGGCTCTATGCAAAGGCCTTTGATGTCCACAGAAATATAAGCCAGAAAGATCCAAGGATCCAAATCAGGTATCTCCCAAAAAGTTCCCCAGATGAAAATCAAGGGATTGAAAACTTTTCCCTCCATTTCCGATCGAATGCCATTCTTTAAAAAGAGCGAAAGTAATGAATCCTCTTTTTAAATACATTCACTATAAAATTTATATTCGTTCGCTCTTTATAGTAATAACAGATTACACCAAACATTGGAAGAATCTAAACTTGATCAACAACATTTATATTTTCAAGGATGACGGGAGATGCCTTTTTACAAGAACATATGGATCCACGGAATTTGACGAGCAACTTATTGCGGGGTTTCTAAGTGCTATCACACACTTCGGATCTGAACTCGGAACAACAACACTTGAAAGAATTGATTTTGGGGACTATCGTATAATTATGGCACGTTCTGAATATGATCTGATAACTGCAGGGGTTGTTGATAAGGATGACGATGTAGATATGGCGGGAAATGCCTTAAAAGCTATACTTGATGATTTCAAATCCAATTATGAGGACATCTTACACAAATGGAAAGGAGAGGACATTTTCGGAGATTATGAAAAGTTTGCAGATGAGATTATAAAACATGTTTCCAATGAAGTAAAAATAGAAGAAATTACTGAAGAAGAAACCATCCCAGTAGTAAGAGAACAATTAACCACACCAGAAGCTGCCCTAGTAGAACCAATAGAAATAGAACTAATAGAAATACCTAAACATTGGAACCGTGTTGTTAAGAAGGCGACAAAGAAGTGGAACAAGGGAGAAGCAACTGAGGCTATCACAAAATTGAAAGAATTGCTAAATCACAAAAAATGGGAAATTCGTGGGCATGCTGCAGATGCTATTGGAAATATAGGTGAAAAGTCGCCTGAAAGCGTTGCTCCTGTTTTGCCAGCGTTAAAACAAGCAGTTAGAGACAAAGATAAAGATGTTCGGCGTTTTTCAGTTAAGGCAATCGGATTAATCGGTGAGAGATCCCCAGAACTTATTCAAGATATGATACCAGATGTTACAACTGCATTGAAAGATCCCTATCCACTTGTTCGTGAAAATGCCGCTGTTGCTTTCCGTAAAATTGGTGCTATTTCACCTGATATAATAAAAAACTCCATGTCGGATTTGCTCTATGCATTGAGAGATAGAGATGACGCTGTCCGTAGAAATGCTGCTGTTGTTATTGGTAGTTCTATTATCGGGATTGAACCAAACGACTTAAGATATGTAGTACCAGATATAGTATATGCATTAAGTGATGAAAATATCGAAGTTCGAAAATATGCCGCTTGGATCATTGGAAATATTTGCTGGAAATCGCCAGACCTTTTAAAAGAGTTTATGATAGATCTTCAGCATTCATTAAGAGATAAAGACCCTGATGTTCGTAAATACATTAATTGGGCAATACAAAAAATAGAACAGCAGACTTAAGGCATTTTTCATCCAGAAAAAAAGAAAAAATCAAGTAAAAATGTTAAATTACAAAAGAAGAATTCCTATAGAGAAAAAAAACTCATGTAAATTGCCTCATTTTAAATAAATCTTTTAACTCTGAGGTCAATTTTGAATTTCGAGTTCTTTCTAATCTTCTTTTATGTCCATTATCGCTTCATTTAATTGCTCTATTCCTTCTTCAAATTCGCTCTTCTTACTAGTCCATTCTTCACACATCAGTTTTTTCCTAAGAAAATCATTCAATCACTTGAAATCAATTGAAAATCCCTTGATTCAAGGGCTTGAAAACTTCTCCCTCCATTTCCGATCGAATACCATTCTTTTAAAAAGAGCGAAATAACAAATCCTCTTTTTGAATACGTTAACTGTAAATTTTGTACTATAATAAATTTATATTCGTTCGCTCTTTATAGTAATAACAAGTGATCACACCAAACATTGGAAGAAGCTAAACTTGATCAACAACATCTATATTTTCAGGGACGACGGGATCTGTCTTTTTACGAAAAAATATGGATCCATTGAATTTGACGAGCACCTTATTTCGGGGTTTCTAACTGCTATCTCACACTTCGGATCAGAAATCGGAACAACAGCACTTGAAAAAATTGATTTTGGGGACTATCGTATAGTTATAGCAACTTCTGAAGATGATCTGATAACTGCAGGGGTTGTTGATAAGGATGACGATACAGATATGGTGGCAAAAGGCTTAGAAGCTCTACTTATTGATTTTAAATTCAATTATGGAGACATCATATATAAATGGAAAGGAGATAACATTTTCGTAGGTTATGAAAAGTTTGCAGATGAGATTATAAAACATGTTTCTGCTCCTGAGAAAATTATTAAACCTACAACGAATTTAGCCCTTGTCACCAAGCAAATGAGAGATAAGTTCGCTATAATCCTAGAAGTAATTGCTTCTGGAAAACCATTGATTGTATGTAGTGAATCTCGTGAAGACACTGAATTATATGTGCATACCCTAGCAGAACTTCACCCCCAAACAAAGTCTATTCCCTGGACGGAAGAAGAGGAAATAATCTTCTCCTTAAAGGAACGAAGTAATATAGTTGCCGGATTACCATTGCGATATGTGATACAACTCGCTGAAGAAGAAGAGCTTTCAATCATAAATTTAGCCTTTTTTAGAGTACATAGTAATGTGCGCCCTACTAAATATTGGAAAGATACAGCAAAATACGCATTTAAAAACATCGAAGAATTAGGCGATGAGGGAATTTACAAATATATTCAATCGCGGATGCAAAGTCTAGACAAAGAAACTTCCTGACTCCAAAAGAAAATTCCACGAAAAAAACATTGACCTTGTGCCAACTATAGATGTGAATTCCCACTTCATGAAAATTACTGAATTCTTGCTTGGCCTAATCTTAACTCTTGCCTTTGAAAGAATGGGTTTGAATTTGTGACAGCTAGGCCTTCTAGATGTTGAAATTAAAAAATAGTATCAGTGATATTTCTAGAAGGTCACCGATAAAAGAGATTTTTGCACCCGAAAAAAGAAGGAAGTATGGAGATTAGGTATTTTCCCTACGTCCTATAGGGCTGAGAGGATGTCAAAATAGAGTCAATCTTCTCCGAAAAGCTTTTTCCTTTTGGAAAGAATATGTGCTTCTATTCCATCTACTGTTTTTATTGGATCATCCTCCCAGACCAATTTACCCCCCGTTAACTTTTCTACATCTTCAGTAACTAAGGTAACCAAGTTTTCTCCTCCTGTGATTGGAGGTGTTGGTGAAATATGGGTATAGAGTCCAAAAGCTACTGCTATAATAGCATCAATAGTGGCTTTCTGTTCCATCCACTCTGGGGCTGTAGCTGCAATTGGTAGATCTGGTATATCCACATCAAGAGCATCTGCTATTGCAGTGATTAGTAAAGTTGCTCTCCCTACATCAGTACAGGTTCCAAAACTCAGTATTGGCGGTATGTTCAATTTCTCACATACCTCTCTGAGATTTTCTCCTGCTAGTTTTTGGGCGTCCAAACTAGTCAAACCTGCAACTTGTAGGCCCCCGTTTCCACATCCCATAGAAAGAACGAGGATATCCCTTTTGATTAATTCCTTTGCGACTTCAACTGTAGTGATATCTTGTCCGCTATTTTTTAAAGTAGCACAACTAACTAAACCAACTACACCTTTAATTTTTCCCTCCTTTATCACTTCGAGAAGAGGAGTCAAAGAACCACCTAAAGCCTCTAAGATTGCCTCACTGGAAAAACCAACCATGACTTTTTGTTTTTGATCTGGAACATACGATTCCTTTCCTTTTCGTCGTTTGAAATTTTCACAGGCCAATTTGATTAATTCCATCGTCTGTTCTTCTGCTTTTTCTGGTAGATAGTCAATCCTTTTTTCACAACCTTTAAGATAGACAAGTTCTGATACAGGTATGACGGTACTGTTATACTTTTCTGCATATAGACAAAGTGTAGGAACAGAACAATTCATATCAGTTGCAAAAACATCTACAGCGCCAGTTGCCATTACCATTTCTTCGTTTATCCAATTTCCCGTCATCCCCACAAAGATTTCATCTTGAGGATATCTTTGAAGAAGTTCTTGACCTGTTTCAATAGAACCTATCACTCGTAACCCTTTAGCTCCTGCTTCTTTGGCCAACTCTTGTACTTCTGGTTTATGTGCTAATTCTATTAATAAAGCCCCTAAGAAAGGTTCGTGACCATTTGGAAGGATGTTAACATAATCTTTATCCAAAACCCCAAGGTCCACTTCTGTCTCATGTGGAGTTGCAGTCCCAAAGAGTATATCTTGAGCAAGTTCTAAAGCGATAAGTGCACAATAATTGGTAGAAATTCCCATTCTCATTGACTTTAGAGCTAAAGACACAAAATCACTATCAACATTCGTTAAACAACTAGAAGTTGCGCGCATGATCTCATGGAGCAGTCCCCCAGGGAAAATACCTAATTTTCTCCATACTTCCTTCCTTTTTTCAGGAGCAAAAATCTCTACTAGTCTTGATGGAGACGTTTGGTCTCGATGTAACTCATCAATAAACATGTCTCCTACTTCTATAGCTAACTCTTCAATCGACTTGGATGGGTCAAGGCCTAGTTTTTCTGCGAGATTTCGGAGTTTTGGTTCATCCTTAATTTTGAAAGGGGCCTTTTTTTCCCCTGTCGCTTTTAAAGTTTTGAAAACTTCATTCGCGTGATACGCATAGGTTGATGCACCTAAGATATTTCGAATAAGCATATTCCGCATGGCCATTCCATCGGCATCAATCCCACAGACACCTCGATCTGCAAAGGGTGTTTTCGGTTTAATGCGACACGGCCCATTTGAACATAATGCACAACGAATACCCTTAGAGCAGAAAGGACATCTAGCTCCTTGTGCATCAAATCGATCAAATACGTTAGTCATTCCATCTTTATGAACTCGTTTATACATTTCTTCAATCGATTTATGATAACTTACTTTTTCCATGTAGCTTCCTCCAAATCGAAAAGTCTTTTTTATTTTTGAGACTTTAAAAGGAGAGGTTTATAAGTTTTTATAGTCATGAGTTTTTATAATTTAGACCCTAGGCGGTAAGCTTTTATACGGTAGAACCATTTTCTGAAAAGTAGGGAATTCTAAGTTCTTTTTACATTTGGTGAACTTATTCATGCTTCCTCTGGCACATATTTGTGGTTCATACATTCTATTATTGGTTTATTACAATTTTTTCGCTTTTAATGAAAGCTTTTTAGTAACAATTGTTTGTTTAGTTTTCTCTTTAGTTCCTGATTTAGATTTAATTTATTTTTTTAGAAAAGGTTCAGTAATGCATCATAACTGGATAACGCATACACCTATGCCATATTTTCTCTTGAGTATGACCATTTTCTTGCTATTTGAAAAGGAAATCGGTCTTGGAATATTAATTGGAGCCATGTCCCATATGTTTATGGATTGTATTGGTTCAGGGGATGGTATTATGTTGCTTTGGCCTATTTCTAAACGGAAATTTGCCCTATTTCGATTAAATTCTCATGGATTTGAATGGCTAAAAAAATATGTCAGAAATTTTGGGTTTCTTGAGCTTTTATTATTTTTCTTAACAATTTACTTCATATATATTATACTTTCAGATGTTTTAATTTGAAACCAAGAGTGAGGGAACCATTTTATGAATACGGTCATGATTTCTACTCCCTTTTAGGCACGGATTTAGATGAATATGACTATCATCTTGAGAGCTTATTGGCCTTTCAGCTCTTTGTTCATAATGTTGGTGAACCGTTTATTGCTGATTGGATTTTCAGCAACAACTTTTCCGTTATACACTATACAGAAGGTTCCAAATGCGCATGGACTATTTTGTGCGTCCTCACAACTTTTTAATTCAGTTATTTTTGGATTTATGCCGTATATCTTCTCTGCAGATTCAATTATTTCTTTCAAAGCGTTTGCTAGGGGTGGACACTGGTCCGATCGAAATATTGTTAAGCCTTTGCTATATTGACTCAGCTTCTTTTC
>JAECRX010000084.1 GCA_016292335.1 Candidatus Sifarchaeum subterraneum
ATAGATTGGGCATTCCTATCGATGCTGCAACTAAGGAAATTTTTAATAGAATCAAAGGAAATGGAGTAAATGGTCCATACTCTTGGGAAAAAGTCTTAAAAACTCTAAATGGCGCAATAAAAATATTTGGCAACAAAAAAATAAGTACTCACATAATAATTGGTCTTGGAGAAAGTGAAAAGGAGGCACTTCGAACAATTCAAAGGGTTTTCGATATGCATATCTTACCTGGCCTCTTTGCATTCACACCTATTGAGGGTACAGCTTTAGAAAATTTAGAGTGCCCATCCCCTGAAAAATATAGGAAAATCCAATTAGGCAGGCATCTAATTGTTAATAGAAAAATTAGATTTGAGGAAATGTCTTTTGATCGATATGGAAATATTATCGATTTTGGAGTTCCTTCAGATGAATTGCATATGCATATTGAAACAGGAATACCGTTCATGACAACTGGTTGCCCTGATTGCAACCGTCCATTTTATAATGAATCTCCTAGAGGCCCAATTTACAATTACCCAACCTCCTTATCTGAAAAAGACGTAGAACAGATAAAGAAACAAATTAAGATTTAAAAATTAAACAAGGTGGAAATGATGGAAGAATGGAGGTTAATTGATCTTGAAATCCGTGATGCAGCCATGAATATGGCTATTGATGAAGCAATATTGACTTTCAATTCACAGGGAAAGGTTCCAAATACTTTGAGAACGTATCGATGGAACCCGTCAGCTGTTTCAATAGGCTATTTCCAAAGCATCTACGAAGAGGTAGATATAGAGGCATGTAAAAAACGAGGAATAGATTTTATAAGGAGAATTACTGGAGGAGGGGCAGTTTTTCACGACTATGAGGGAGAGATCACCTACAGCATTATTGTAAGAAAAGATCATCCCAAAATTCCAACGAATATCATAAAATCATATCAGGTAATTTGTCAGGGTTTGTTATTTGCCTTGGCTGATTTAGGACTTGATGCTGAATTTAAACCAATAAATGATATCATAGTAGCTGGAAAGAAAATCTCAGGCAATGCGCAAACTAGGAAAAAAAATATCTGTTTGCAGCACGGAACTGTTCTGGTAGATTTAGATCCCAAAGCTATGTTCTCAGTCTTAAAAATATCTGATGAAAAAATGCGTGATAAATTAATAAAACAAGTAGGGAGGAACGTTACATCAATTCGTGGAGAGCTTGGCGAGAACATAGATTTCGAAATTGTTAAAAATGCAATTGTAAATGGTTTTAGTAAAGCCTTGTCCTTTGAGCCTGTGAAAGATAAATTGACTAAAGAAGAGTTTGAACTGGCAAAAAGACTTAAACAAGAAAAATATACATCTAAAAATTGGATCTTTAAACGCTAAGAGGGCAATTTATGAAGAAAAAAGCGGAGTTTAAAATCCCAGGTGGGAAATTAGTTAAAGTAACAATAGATGTTGAGGAGTCAAAAATTGCGGACATAATGATTACTGGCGATTTTTTTATGCATCCAGAAGAAGAGATTGACAATTTAGAGTCTCACTTGAAAGGGATTTCTACTGATGAAAACAATGTTAAACAAGCTATAAATGATTTTTTTAGGACTAAAAACGTGGAACTGATAGGTGCGAAGCCAGAAGATCTTTTATATGTCATTATGAAAGCAATCAAAGAGTAACCGTATTTTAAAGCCTCAATAAATTGGATCTTATGCGATTTTTCATTCAATCATAAAAAGGTGGATAGTGAATATTTGAGTTCTGGAGAATACAATACTTTACGCATTTTGGAAAAAGCATTGGAAACCTCAATCGATTTTAATGAAGCTAATTTTTTGAAAAGATCCATAAATCAGAGAAATTTAGAAAAATTATTTGACACAGCATTTACCATTAGAAAAAAATATTTTGGGGATTCTTTAAATTGTTTTTATCCTGGAATGTCATTTCCTGCGATTTCCATTACTGGAGCTAAATGTTCCCTTAACTGCAAACATTGTAACGCCCACTACTTACAGCACATGATGCCAGCAACCAACCCTGATCAATTATATGACGTTTGTTTAAATCTTGAAAAAAAAGGAGCAGTTGGATGTTTAATTAGCGGTGGAAATACTCCTCATGGTGCACTCCCTTTCGCTGAAGACTTTATCGAAGCAATAAAAAAGATTAAGATGAATACCAATCTTATTTTAAATGTCCATACAGGATTAATAGATTTTGAAATCGCAAAAGGTCTGGTGGATGCAAGAGTTGATGTAGCTTCAATTGACATCGTTGGTTCAGATGAAACAATAAGGGAAATATATGGTTTAAAAAAAACAATAAAAGACTATGAAAAAGCCCTTGACAATCATGTTAAAGCTGGGTTCAAAATAATTGTTCCACATGTTTGTGTTGGGCTACATTATGGCGAAATCAAGGGCGAATTAAAAGCTTTGGAGATGATTTCTAAAATTTCACCTGAAACGATTGTTTTCATTGTCATAATTCCCGTCAAAGGTACTGAAATGGAAAACGTTCTTCCACCACCGCCACTTGAGGTAGCTAAACTAATTGCCATTGCAAAATTGATTTTTCCGAAAACATCACTTGCTTTAGGCTGTATGCGTCCTTCAAGAGAATATCGAAATGATCTTGACTTTTTGGCATTGAAAGCGGGTATAGATAGAATAGGACTTATAAGAAAAAGAGTAAGATTTGAGGCAGAAAAACGACTGGGCCTTAAAATTAGGGAATATATTTCTTGTTGCTCAGTTGACCCTAAAATTCTTTGATTATTTTGTTATATTTTTTATGTGAAATCTTAACTCTTACTTACGTCTTTTACTTTATTGTCTTTTTTTTCTGCAAATGCACGTTGCTCTTCAGTCCATTTCAGTAACCAACTTTGTTCGCCTTTCTTATCCACAAGGTTTTGTACCATACTAAAAAAGTGGATTGCTTCATCAAAACTGCCTAATAATCGATTTATTTCTCCACAAAGATAAGTAAATATAGCTTTTTCATCCTTCTCTAAATCGCCTTTTAGTGTTAATGTTAAAAACTTGAGAGCTTTTTTGAGGCATTCCTTTTCGTTTTCTCTATCAGCATCGGCAGATCTTGCAGTCCATGCAGCTTTATGATAGACCACCGCAATTACAGATGGATCTACACTCCCTTTTTCTGGCTCTTCTGCTAGAAGGTTTTCTGCAAGGAGAACATACTTTTTCCAACCAGGAATGCTCGGTTCTTCATAGATAGCTTCAGAAGTAGCATCTTTGAAATTATTTGGCCAACTAGAGAACATACATTTAGGACAAGTATGAACAAAGTGTGGAAGGGGATTATATCCCCAGTAGTTTGGCATAAAATCCTTTGTTTTTGAGGCATAACCACAACTCATGATTTTTGTTGCTACAAACAAAGTTCCACATTTTGGACAAACAACCGAAGCTCTATCAACTGTGGTCATACAATTACCTTCTTGGCGTATGATTGATGCAAAATATACTCTTCAACTTCGCTTGACTATTCTCTTTGCATTTGAATATCCCAAACAGAAATTTACTGGGTCTTCAGAGACTGTAACTGAAAATATTGTTAACTTCTGAATTCAGTTCACACCTAAAGGAAGAAAACACTCTATAAATTAAATTTCTTTGGACCCGAATGTTGGACGTCCTGTAAAAGCTTCACAAGGTACATTATGTTGTTCAAAAGCTTCCTTCATAGCTTTAACGACTTCATTAGCATCTGCAGTTTTTGGATTTACACACGCAATCATTGTTGGGCCAGCACCACTTAAAGTTATGCCTGTAGCTCCAGCATCAAGTGCTGATTTTCGAACATGTGCATATCCTTCTATGAGATGTGAACGTGCTTTTTCAATGATTATGTCGGAAAATCCCTCACCAATGAGTTCTGGGTCGTTTTTTAGCATGCCTACAACAACACATGCAGCGTGTCCTATATTGTGAACCATTCGTGGAATTTCCACAGCTTTTGGGAGGACAGCTCTAGCTTCTTTTGTGGTATAACGAATACTTGGAACGGCGATAGCAAATTCAATATCGGAGGGAGGTGGAAAGTTTAACACTTCAATTGGATCGTATGATTTAATTATCGTGAATCCGCCTAGTAAGCTTGGAGCCACGTTATCTGCGTGAGCTACACCTGCGCTTGCAAGTTCGCCTTGTGCTGTTATTGCAACAAGTTCGTTTTTAACAAAATTTAACCCCGAAAGACTATTCAATGCAAAAGCAGTAGCTGCTGCACTAGCTGCACTACTTCCTAATCCAGTTCCCGGAGTTACTCCCTTGTTAATATGGACTCGGATACCAAC
The DNA here is from genome assembly GCA_016292335.1 of Candidatus Sifarchaeum subterraneum. Lineage (GTDB taxonomy): Archaea > Asgardarchaeota > Sifarchaeia > Sifarchaeales > Sifarchaeaceae > Sifarchaeum > Sifarchaeum subterraneum. The sequence continues at coordinate 4,303 of JAECRX010000084.1, forward strand.
TTCTTCTCTCATTCTTTTTAAGAATTCGAGACAAACAACTCCAGCGGTGTTTTGCTCAGGTATAGTTGGTATTTTATCTGCATCTACTCCACTAATGGAAATCTCAACTCCTGAAATATCTGTTACAATTTCAGTTTCTACTATATCAAACATAGAATCTAGTGCAAGTCCAAAAACATCAAAACCAGGCCCTAAGTTTGCAGTTGTGCAAGGAGCTTGAATTTTCATCTTTTTAAAGGTTATCATGCTTTCACCACATTTTTTTATTGGTAGGATATTTTTTGGATGTCCATTGAAATTTAACAATGCTATTTATATGCTCTTTATAAAAAATGTTGTGGATAAGTAAATTCATAAATATCCTCCCCTTATTGGAATTGAGTAGGTGACATGGGTGTTCTGAAATTAAATGAGGAATAGAGCAATGAACGGATCATGGCGATGATCTGGGAAAAGAAATTGAAGAAAGTTCCTATTGCTTGGATGATGGGTCGGAATAGCCCATCAAATTGGGAAAGATGGGGGAGTTTTGCCTAAGAGCAGCGATCTTGGTGTAAAGATTGCGAAGGCACCTTCAATGATCTTACTGGTAAGGTTCTCGAAGCAACAAAATGGAACCCAGAGATTGGATTTTTATCGTCTATTTTTTCTTCAAGCTCCACCTCAATTTGTACAGTTATCTTTGTCCGTGACTATTTACACCTTTAACTCAAAATCCAAAAATGAAGTATTATATAATCCTAAAGATAAGATATCTTTGAGAATAAATTTTCGCTTGGGAAATCAATAAAATAAATACAAAAAGATGAAAGTTCTAAATCGGATGAAAAAAATTGCCAGCTGACAACGAGATTAAAAAATGCCCAGAATGCGGAAGTTCTGAAATCATTGTTGACAAAACAACAGGAGATACAATTTGTAGGAATTGCGGGCAGGTTATCAGTTCACATCTGATTGATATGGGTCCTGAGTGGCGTGAATTCACACCAGAGGAAAAAGACGGGAGAAGACGAGTCGGTCTCCCGTTAACTCCGACTATTGTAGATAAGGGTCTAAGTACCATAATAGGAAAAGAAAACATAGATGCCTATGGAAGCAAACTCTCTCCAAAGAAACGTGCTGAAGTTTTTCGGCTTCGAAAATGGCAAATGAGAACAAGTATGCAGAGTTCAAAAGAAAGAAATCTCTTAATTGCACTTACAGAAATCAACAGATTAGCAGGTCAGCTTGAACTTCCCAAAAGTGTGAAAGAAACAGCTGCAGAAATTTACAGAGAAATTATCGACAAGAGACTAGTGAGAGGCCGATTAATTGAAGCCATGGCTGCTGCAGCCATATATGCTGCTGCCAGAATCAATAAAGTTCTACGAACATTAAAAGAAGTTGCACAAGCATCTAAAATTGATGAAATAGATCTTGGGAGTTACTATAGGCTAATCCGAAGAGAACTAGATTTACAGATTCCAAACATCAGTCCAATAGACTATGTTTCTCGTTTTGTAGAAGAATTGAAATTATCTACTGAAACCCAAAAATCTGCAATTGAAATATTAAAAAAAGCAGAGAAAGCAGGATTGTTTGCAGGAAGAGATCCATCTGGCCTTGCCGCATCCGCAATTTACATAGCTAGTATCATGGAAAACGAACGAAGAACACAAAGAGAACTTGCAAATGTAGCCCATGTAACTGAGGTTACCGTTCGAAATAGATACAAAGAACTTGCAGAAAAACTTGACCTGAAGATTACGGTTTAAAAAATCTATAAATTCCGAAAAATTTTTTATCTATCCCTCTATCTCTTATTATTTCTGAAATATTGCTTGTATCATTGGAGTAAAATTTATATTCTCAATGTAAACATACAAAATTAGTTTAATTATTAAATATCCTCTCTTCTTTTTAATCTATGTTTGTATTTTCAAAGATTTCAGTATCATGGAGTTACGATAAGTGCCAAGACATTGGATTCATAGCTTTTTTCGAGTGTACCTTTTATCCTGTTTCACTTCAAGATTATATGCCCTTGCACTTGATAACATGGCAAAACAATAAAGATTTGCATTGTTTAAGGTATGATCATCCAAATAAGCTAACATTTCATCCATTTCTGCATTTTTCCAGAAAAGAGGGAAAAGAGAAAGCCCAGTCATGCTGAATTCAAGCTGGATATCTTCTACATGCACGGGAGGTTCTACAGTGATGTTTATCCCTGTCACTACATTTTTTGAGGAGGCAACTGCAAATTCAGTTCTCTTAGTGCCCTACTCACGCACCCAGCATCGGATATATATGTAAATTCAAGACTTAGCCCGGAGAGTTTATGTTGTATTCTGGTACATCCCTAGTTGGGATGTATATCTTTGATGATCATGATATTCTTCAACAGCCTCGGAATCCGCTTTCTCTTCCGGCCAGGTTTCTTTAGTGGAGCAATTTCCCCTGTTCTAAATTACTCCTCCCTTTTCCGCGAAAAAATCGTCTTTTCCAGACCATATTGCTTCAGTATCTTGTCCAAATCCCTCTTCTTTCCCTCTCCTTTTACTTCATATTCCTCTGTGGCCGAAATATATATATGCATCCTCTATTCTTCCATGAACCATAAAAACAACAGAACATGGAAAGCGCTTTCATCATTTATTTGTTTCGAAAAATTACTGTTTATCATTATTCTTAAGTACATAGTAAAATACTTTAAGAGAAGATCCCTTGGGAAGATGAAATGGCTTAGAACATGATGAAGAAAAAAACTTTAAACATAATTATTATGCTTAAAAAAGAAAAGTTTTAAGGGAGTCGTTTCGATAATTAGAACACAACTGATTAGAAAAAATAGATTTCTTTTCTTAGCTCGTATCCTTTATAAACACCCAAAAGACCAAAATAAATCGGAAGTGAATAATTGACCGAAGAAAAAGTCAAACCGTTTAAAGTTGAAGAACCGCTAAGAATCGCGCGACTTGACCCCACTTTCAAAGGCGAAATAATGGAAGAACCTAACGCAGAGTTAATCAAATATTGTTTTCAATGCGGAACATGTACCGGAAGTTGTATAGCCACACGATTTGAGAATAACTTTAACCCTCGTCGTATAATAAAAGCAGCACTTCTCGGACTTAAAGAGTTAGTATTATCCAGCGATGTGCTTTGGATCTGTACTTTATGCTATCAGTGCTCCGAGAGGTGTCCACAAGGTGTAAAAATTTCTGAATTCATGGAAGTGCTCAGACATCTTGCAGTAAAATATGGCTATATTCATCCGTCACTCCGGTTACAAGCAGAAGCGATTTTGAGATCTGGGCGAGTATACGAAGATGAAGATACCGCAAATGTTATGAGAGAGGATGTTTCACTTCCACCCGCTCTTTCTGTCGATATGGATGAAGTTTCAAAAATATTGAACCGGACGGGGATATCTAATATTCTTCTAAGAGAGGAGGGAGACCGGTAATTATGAAGTATGCCTTCTTTCCCGGTTGTACAGCACCCTTTCGAACCTATGGCTATGAAGTATCCACACGATTAGTCGCTAAGCAACTTGATATCGAATTGATGAGTATGGAAGGATCGAATTGTTGTGGTTTTGCGGTAAGACCTATTGACAAACTCAGCAGTATCGTCTTAGCAGCAAGAAATTTTTGTTTAGCAGAAAAGATGGCCCTCGATATATGTGTTATCTGCAATGGCTGCTATGAAAATTTTATTGTAGCGAGAAATGGGCTCCTTACCGATCCGAAACTTCGAAGAGAAGTAAACGATATCCTATCAGAAATCGATATGGAATTTACCGAGTCGGTAGAAATTAAACATTTTGCTAGAATTCTTTTTGAAGAAGTAGGTATTTCTAAAATTAAAGAAAGTGTAGTCAGCCCATTAGAAGGGCTTCGAGTGGCTGTTCATTATGGTTGTCATGTTTTAAAACCTTCTTATGAATTGGGCTTTTCTGATTGGGAAAACCCAAGGTGGTTAGACCAGCTCGTAGAAGTCACGGGAGCCAAAAGTATGCCCTATGTAGATAAAATGGCTTGCTGTGGAGGCCCCATAATGGGCTCAGCTATGGATCTGGCCACAAATATGATTAGAGACAAACTTATAAAAATTAAAAGCGTGAATGTTGATGCAATAGTTACAATTTGTCCTTTCTGTGCATTGCAGTTCGATCTGACTCAACTGGGTGCCGAAAAAAAGTTTAATGAAACATATCGAATACCGTTATTCCACTATCCACAGCTTTTAGGAATAGCACAAGGTCTTGATCCTTTCGATCTGGGATTTTTCGAAAACAGGGTAAATGTATCCACGGCACTTGAAAAGGTTGGCATAATTTTTTGAGCAGGGGATATGGAGGAGTATAGACTTGATGGAAAAAACCCAAAATGGAGTATTAATTATCGGAGGAGGCATTGCAGGAATTCAGGCATCATTAGATCTTGCTGAACAAGGTTTAAAAGTCTACTTGGTTGAAAAAAGTCCGTCTATTGGCGGAGTGATGGCACAACTTGATAAGACCTTTCCAACTCTCGACTGTAGTGCCTGTATTCTTACGCCAAAAATGGTAGAGGTCAAACTTTCCGAAAATATCGAACTCTTAACATATTCAGAAGTGGAGGAAGTATCTGGCAAAGCAGGGGACTTTAAAGTCAAGATCTTAAAGAAACCAAGATATGTTAACGAAGAGGTGTGTACGGGATGTGATATTTGTAGCCAACGCTGTCCCATTGAAGCTCCAAACGAATTTGATTTGGGACTTCAACCACGAAAGGCGATTTATTTACCATTTCCACAAGCAGTTCCCAATACATACACCATTGACAAAAACTATTGCATTGAATGTGGCCTTTGTAAAGGGGTTTGCCGGGTAGGAGCTATCGATTATGATCAACAACCCACTATTCTTGAGATAGAGGTTGGATCAATTATTATCGCCACTGGATTTGAGATTTTTGATGCCAATTTAAAAGAAGAATATGGCTATCACCTGGACAATGTCATCACTGGGTTGGAACTTGAACGACTCATAAATGCCTCTGGCCCTACGGGTGGCCACGTCATAAGGTTATCGGACGGCAATCTGCCAAAAAGAGTCGCATTCCTCCAATGTGTAGGATCGAGAGATGAGAAAGTGGGAAATCTCTATTGCTCCCGTGTTTGTTGCATGTATGCCATTAAACAAGCAGTCCTTATCAAAGAACATGAAGAAGATACGGATATTACAATTTACAATATGGATATTCGTGCCTTTGGAAAAGGGTTCGAAGAATTTTATCAAAGAGCCATGAGTGAAGAGTTTGGAACCAAATTCGTCCGAGGACGCGTAGGTGAACTTTTTGAGATTCCTGAAACGGGCAATATTAGGATTAGGGCCGAAAATACAGACACAGGAGAGTTCACGGAAGAAGAATTCGATCTTGTAGTACTTTCTGTAGGACTTATCCCGTGTAAAGATGCTAAAGCTCTTCAAGAACTTTTAGGAATTCAGCAGGATGAAGATGGGTTTTTCACAGGCGAAAACCCCGAATTGTTGAGCACAAAAAGTAGTGTAGAGGGAATTTTTATTGCTGGTGTGGTCGAAGGGCCCAAGGATATCCCTGACTCAGTCGCTCAAGCAGGCGGTGCTGCAATTAAGGCTTCAGTGGTTGCTGTCAAGGGGGGTGAAACATGAAAAACGAAACGGAAAAGAAAGCTTTTGGAGCGAGAATATATGAATTTTCAGCAATTTCTTCGGGGTTCCGCGGATGCGGACCTCTATTCTGCGACCAAACAACAAGGAGAAGGGCTCTTGAGCAAATTGAAAAACATAAAACACAAAGCGAAAGACAAGGCATATCCGGTGATTCTTCGACGCGACACCATCCGTATTGAAGGACAAAAGACACAACTGACCAAATATTGGTTCAAAATGCCTGTTTTTGGTGTGCGGGGAGGTATTTGGCTTCCGATAGCACCTCACAGCGAATATAT